>CALCCB010000140.1 GCA_937899625.1 uncultured Bacteroidota bacterium | reverse complement strand
ATTATTAGAGTTAATCCTGACTCTTAAGAATGCATATGGACAAACCCTTGAAGATGGAACAATCAAACTTGATGTTTACCTTCTCGAAAAAGTCTATGAAGAAGCTTTCAATCCAAATTCAAAAGTTTTAGGTAGAAAACCCCTTGAAGGTACTATCTCATTCATGGATAATCAAATGGAAATCGGTGCAGACGGACTTTTAAGTCTAGAACTTGATGCAGATACTGATTATGAATTTATGTTTGGTTATGAAGAAAGTTATGGATATGTTATAAAAGACTTCGTTAGAGATAAAGATGCTATTCAAGCATTATTATTATTAAGTGAAGTTGCTAATATTGGTAAAAATAATGGATTGACGTTATATGACTATTTGTTATTTTTATATAAGCAATATGGATATTACATTGAAGATTTAGTAAATGTAGTGCTTGAAGGTGTTGCTGGAGCAAATAAGATAAAAGAAATCATTGATCACTTTAGAAGTATATTCCTTTCCGCTTTCATAACCACTTTTAACAGCATCACCAACTTTTGAAGTCATAGGCTCCAATTGTTTACTAATGATTTCTAGTTTAGCTTTTATCTTTTCAATCAACTCGATTATATATGCATATGCACCATTCAATGTTGGGTTTGTACGAATCTTTGTTTCAAGTGAATGTAGTTTTTCAAGAATAAGTTTCTTCTGGTGATTGAAGGCTTCAACTGTATCTGCTTTACCTAACTCAAATTGAACTTGTAATTCGTCGATATACTGCTTGATGTCCTCATACTTTTCTTTTCCCGAAATGAACTTTAATTGAACTTCGTGATTAATCGAACGATAGGTCTTCTTCATTTCTTCGAAAGCGTCAAATGCTTCCATCTTACCGAGTGCAACTTGTAACTGCAGCTTTTCAAGTTCATCTGCAGCTGTTCTAAGACCAGCAACAACCTGATCTACAAAATGTATGTTATCTTCTTTTGACATGACTTTAAGTTTTTACCAAGGTAGGAAGACTTAATGCCTAATAAAATGACTTAAGTCAGTATTCAGGGATTACTTCCTTTTTTTCAGTGACTGATAATCAAGCCAATATAGAACCTTAAGAGAAAGGCTGTTTACCGCGTTGTAATCAAACAATTGATTAAAATTGTTCAGGTAGCTGTCTTCAATGTTCTTGTCACTTGAAAATATGGAGTTCTTCCATACAAGATTGATTTCACTACCTGGAAGGAATACCCAACGATAGACAAAATCGATAGTGAAAGCATTATAGTTGGTATTGTACACATTTTCCTCATTGGCATCTAGTCCATCCATTGAATTTGAAGCAAGTTGGCCGTTTGATAATAGGTCAAAAAACGAGAAATAACTGAGAGATGATCTATAATGTCTAAGTCGGAAGGTCATACCCATGCGATTTGTGAGTGTATACCTTAAATTGATCGTGTTCTCGACAACATTACGATTTCGCTCTCCGAAAACAATATTGCCAGTATGATATACAGGTGTTCCGAAAGGTACTGCATACCCTCGTTCATTTACATTAATGGCCTGGAACCATTGATAGATCAAGAATAAGCGTTGTGAAATACGAATCCTCGGAGAAATTGAGTAATTCATTTCATACCACTCATTCTGGTAATATTTACTTGCATTTAGTCTTGCATCGAGCGCAAAACGCTTTTGGTAATTTGAAGAGATCCACATTCCGCCCCAATAGGCTCCCGGACGGATAAAGTAATAGCCTGAATTCCTTGGTTCAAAATAATCGTACTCCTGTGTGAAAGAGGTTCCTATTTGACCTCCTGAAGCGTGAAATTTCGTTGAATTATTGAAGAAATTCAATGAAGCACCAGAAGCAGTATAAACATCTGGCGAATAAAGTCGATTATAATAGACATTTAAAGTAGTACCAGACTTATTGATGCGCCAGAAGGGTTTAAATGTTCTGTAAGATATCTGTGCGTTGCTGTTTCGTTTATTGTTTACAGCATTGAAACCGAGGTCATTGATGTCGAAACTGTCTGATTCTTCATTGTAAGACAGATTGTAAACGAGGTTTCCTTTTTGCTTACCGATATTTATTCCGGCATTATAACCGCTGTTTACAGTATTCCCGAATTTAGCTGTAAGTGCAGACCATCCTTTTACGAAATAGCTGTTGTCATTGGTGTTTAACTTGAAATCGATCCCAGTGACATTAGCATCGTAAAAAGACCCGTCTCTCAGAACATTTGTATTGGTCAATGTAATCGAGCTGTTGTTCTTTAGATTTTGATCCAGTACCAAAACATTATAATTGGTTAATGGTGACACTAAGACATCTCGTCTCACATCGGTATCCAGATTTATGGCTGTTGCATACTGCTCGGCAGTAATGGCATTGAATATTCCTATTCCTGTACCCGTTTTAGTTCTACCTGAAAGTTTAGAAGCATTGTATAAGCGTGTCGATCCAGGAACGTTATCTAGCATTTCGTTCTCATTCAATAATGTCGACAGAACAGAATAGGAAGGTTGTATTCCAATTCTACGGCTATAGAATAGCCCACTTTTATTGAAGAGCTCTGTACCTTCAGTGAAGAACTGTCGGTTTTCGTTAAACTGAATTTCGAATGGACTTAGGTTTAGTACCTGGTTGTCGAAAACAACCTGACCAAAATCTGGCACTAAGGTCATGTCAAGAGTAAACGCTTCATTAATCCCATATTTGATATCCATACCTCCATTAAATGAGAAATTCCAGTCTTTTACGTTCGGATCATCGTTCCTGTAGTGATCTGCATATGAAGATACATATGGCATGAAAGCAAGCCTTAGTGGAGGTGAGATTCCCTGTACGCCTTTCAATGATCCACATTGGGCAACGATATTGCCAAAATCAGGCTTGACAGGGGACCAGGTTGTTTCTTCCCTTAGTCGACTCACTTGTCTGTAGAAATTAATTCCCCAATTCTGGATTTCGACTTTCGGAAAACGAAAAGCTGAATACGGGATCTCAAATTCGATTTGCCATCCTTTTTCAGTTATCGTTACCATGCTGTTCCAAACCATGTTGACTTCTACAGCTTCGTCTTCGATATACATTTTAGAGTCCATTTGAACCCCCATGCTACTTACGCCGAATGCAAATCCGTTTTGATCATCATTGTAGGTGTCAATGAGTACCATGAAATTGTCAATGTTCGCATTGAAGTCATCTCTCTGACATAATATTCTGGAAATATGTTGGGGGTCATCGTAGCAAATAACTCCTAAGTACAATGAATGATCATCATACATGATTTTAACTTCCGTATTATGGGTTGATGGGGCTCCTGGCTGAGGACTCAATTGAATAAAGTCTTTAGCCGTTTGGACATCTTTCCAACTCTCTTCATTAAATTGTCCATCTATGGTGATCTTTTCAGAGCATCTTTTCGCGTCAATCGATTTCTCCTGGGAATAAGAAGAAATCGGAAGAATGAACAATAGAATATACACTAACCTTAATTTCACGGATTGCAAAAATAATGTATAATTAAATGCCCGGAATCAAATTAATTTCGGGTATTCTTCTTTTTCAATTTCGTAAGTGATTCAATATGATTTTTAAATCTTGATATTTCGATATGTAAGATTGATTCTGGGTCCCAAGATTTTTGAAGATTTAGGAATGCAGTGCTTCCATTTGTGCTGTAATTGTCCTCCCATAAGTAAAAGGCTTCCGTCTTTGAGGGGAATGTCCAATGTATCACCATCCTGATGCTTTAATTTGAAGATACGAGTCTCACCAAGTGATAGGGAGGCAATAAAGGGTTCAATGCCCAGCTCTTTTTCGTTGTCGGAATGCCAACCATTGCTGTGTTTTCCATCTTGATATAAATTGATCAGAACACTATTGAATTGTCTCGAGCATTGATTTTCAATTCGCTCTTTGATTTCGGAAAGATCTGGATTAAAATTTTCCGTGATCAGCTTATTCCCGGAATAGGAGTATGCGACGTTATCTTCTGCATGAAAAGATTCTAGTCTCGGTTTTAAGTGCTGCTTACCAAAGATTTTAATGTTTCCCTTTTTCCAGGGGATCGTTTTTAGAAATAGATCAAACAAACGATCGGCTTCTTCCTTGTCAAGAAAGTTTTCGATAAGTTCCAGATATCCGTCTTTAATTTTAAAGATCATAAATAACCAATTATATCGTAGATTATAAAACCGACCCACTCCTTCGTGAGTTTGTTCCAGTCAGAAAAGGTGCTTACGTCAGGAATAATATATTGATCCCAATAATATCCTCTAGTAGGCCCTGTATGAAGATCAGTAGAAAATGGAGTGCACCTCATTTCTTGATTTTTAAAGCAGGCAAATGATCGTTTCATATGTGTTCCTGATGTGATCAAAAGGAATGAATTCATGTGTGGATATCTTGTCGATAATATCTTTTTTGTTTCTAAGGCGTTTTCATAAGTATTCCGTGATTTTTCCTCTGTGATGATGTCCTCCTTCGGTATTCCCCAGGAGACCAGTACTTCTTTGATTTGTTTGGCTTCGTGCAGTCCTCTGTCGGTGACATATCCATTATCTCCGGTAATGAGTATTTTTTGGATCTTGCCTTTGTGATACAAACTCAATGCTTGCCAGATTCGGTCTCCACTACGTCGTATACTAACGACATCGAGATCATTGTTGTATTCTCCCATTCCAGTTAAAACGATTCCTACATCGTGCGGCTTTACGTTTTCGATTTTGGTGCCGGGAATTTCCCATAATCGACAAAACTCAAGGAAGATCACATTATTTGAAAAGAGGAGGAATATCGAAAGTGTGATCCATTTAGATCGTTTTCTCCAGATCTCTTTTTTGTGGAAAAATGCAGCCAACATGAAACCGATCATCCAAACAAAGGGAGATGTCAGAAATAGTAATGCTTTTGAAAGAATGAAGAACATGGTTTAAAATTAAAAGAAGAAATCGATTCTTTCATAGGGAAGTATCATTCAAGTTTTAACTTTGTCAAAAAAAGTAAGATGGAATGGCTTAAGGAGATCTTTGGGATTGAGTACACTGACGTAAACCAGTTTTTAGTGAGAATAGGGACCAATCTTTTGATCTGTGTTATAATTCTAGTTGTAGGTTTCTACCTGGCAAAGTTCGCGACCAAAGCAATCAGGAAAGTTCTGCAAAAAAGCAATACTGATGAGGGGCTAGTAACTTTTATCTCAAGTTTTTCATCCATGGTGATGAAGATCTTAGTGATCATCACAGCAATTACTCAGTTGGGGATCGAAATGACCTCATTTGTAGCGTTGTTAGGGGCGGCAGGTTTGGCTATCGGTATGGCATTCAGTGGAACATTATCCAATTTTGCAGGAGGGGTGATGATCTTGGTATTGAAGCCATTTAAAGTTGGGGATCTTATTCTGACTCAAGGAGAGCAGGGAGTGGTAAAAGAGATTCAGATCTTTAATACCTATCTGCACACCGGGGATAACAAGGTGATCATTTTGCCAAACGGCGCAGTGGCGAATGGGAACATTACAAATTTCACAAAAGCTGATGTGAGACGTGTTGATTGGACGATAAGTATATCCTATGGTGATGATGCGGTGAGAGCGAAGCAGACACTTCTGAAATATGCGAATGAGGATCAACGGATATTGAATGATCCGGAAACCTTTGTAGGAATAATGACAATGGCCAACTCTTCAGTGGATCTGGTTATGAGGGCTTGGGTTAAAACAGACGATTACTGGCCTGTCTATTTTGAAATGAATGAGCGAGTTTACGCTCAATTCCCTGAGGAAGGTTTCAGTTTCCCTTTCCCGCAAATGGATGTTCATTTAAAAAAAGAAGTAAATGTCTGATCTTAATAAACATCCACTCATTACCAGGTATATTGAGTTTAACAAGTTTGGACAGTATCTGGGGATGGATTTTCAAATCCTCGAACCGGGGAAGATCGAATACAATTGCCGGATAAATGAACATCATCTTGCTACACCGCATGCGGTTCATGGCGGTGTAATTGCCGGATTATGCGATGCATTGCTGGGTGTAGGGGCTTTAAGTGCGGTTTGTTCGGATGGTTTAGTCGTAGGAACAATTGAAATGAAGGTTACGTTTGTGGCTCCTGCATTTAATCATGATTTACTGAAAGGTACTTCAGTGTTAATACGCAAGGGCAGATCGATCGTGTTTATGGAAGGGGAGATTAAAAATGATCATGGAAAATTGATCGCAAAGGCCTCAGGTACCTTCAATGCTTACCCTAAGGAAAAAGCAGGATATTAATAGGATTGACTAATCAGTCAATGTTCGAAAATCTTATTACTTTTGTTTCAAATGATGTCAATGGACAAGAAGCAAAAGGTGATGATCACCGCCAGAAAGTTATTTGCTGAAAATGGCTTTTACAGCACAGCAACTGCGAAGATCGCTAAAGAGGCTGGTGTGAGTAACGGGATCCTTTTCCACTATTTCAATACAAAAGACATTCTCATTCAGGAATTGTATAATGATTTAAAGGATAGACTATTTAAATATACTGCAGATCAGATATATAAGGGTGCCACCTTAAAGGAAAGCATCTATACATTTTGGCTTGCATCGCTTGAATGGAACATGGAAAATCCTGAAGATTTTGTGTTTATGCGACAATTTGAAAATTCCCATTATTTCAATGAACAAATCTATAGTAATCATCGTTTTGTTCAAATGAGTTTGGAGCTCGCTGAAAAAGGGATTGATCAAGGGATTTTAAAGAAAGTACCGCCAATGTTACTGGTTCAAACGATGTCAGGAATGGTAGAAACCAGTGTGGCTTATTTGAAAGCTCATCCTGAAAACGCTGCGAATCAAGACTTCAAAGATCGACTGTTTGAACTTGCTTGGGATGCAATAAAAAAATGAAAATGAATAAGATAGGATGGGGAATTGTGACCGGTGCTTCAAGTGGTATCGGGAAAGAATTAGCAAGAATTCATGCTTCAAAAGGTGGTAATGTAATTTTAGTTGCCAGAAGAGGTGATGAATTGGTGAAGCTTTCTGAAGAGTTAAGAGAAAATTATAATGTTGAAACGCGAGTGATTGTAGTGGATCTTAACCGGCCACATGCTGCTCAAGAAATTGTCGATCAAATTTCAAATCAAGGTTTGGAGATCGATTTTTTATTTAACAATGCAGGAGTTGGTGGATATGGCCTTTTTCACGAAAGATCAATTTCTTCTGAACTTGACATGATCCAATTGAATATTTCTACACTTGTTGAATTGACACATTTGATTCTTCCCCAGATGATCAAAAGAAGGAAAGGGAGGATATTGAATACTTCGAGTACTGCCGGATTTGTTCCTGGGCCATATATGGCCAATTATTATGCAACGAAAGCATATGTAAATTCTTTTTCGTTGGCGTTGAGTGAGGAGGTTCGTGAATACGGAATTACCGTCACTGCTCTTTGTCCTGGTCCGGTGAATACTGGTTTTGAAGCTACAGCGGGAATGGCAGGCAGTGGCTTATTTGCAATGGCCGATACAGCGAAGGCAACAGCGGAAAAGGGATATAATGCAATGATGAAAGGCCGTCTTCAAAAGATCACTTTTCCTTCATTTGCATTCATGTTGAAAGTATTTGTTCCGTTTACTCCTAACCGGATCATTTTAAGAGTGATCCAAAAAATACAAAAGGTAAAGTAAGAGGACGAAAGACCTCAGCATTTTCGTTAACTTTGTGAACCAATTTTAGAAGATGTTACTTTTTCTTAATGATGTTTCCGGTTCTGAAATCCTTTTGATCCTAGTGTTCATCCTGATGTTCTTTGGATCAAAGAGCATTCCGGGGTTGGCAAGAACACTCGGAAGGACTATGAGGCAGATCAAGGATGCGTCTTCTGAATTGCAGCAAGAGATCAAGAAATCAGGAATGGATATCAAAAAGGACCTCAATTTGACAGGAATTGTTGAGGAGACCGCAAGAGATATTCAAAGGCCTTTGGATCAATATTCGTCAGATATTGACGAGGCAATGCGCTATGAATCACCTAAAAAAAGCCCTTCGATTGAAGTGAAGGAAGAGAAAATCGAGTCGTCGATTCAGCCACAAAACCCATCTGCGCTATCAGAAAAGACAGATCAAGGTGATTCTGAAGAGGGTAGGAAATAATTTATTCTGCTGATTGTCAGAAATAGCGTACCTTTGCAGCCAATTTTAATAGTATTAGATGACATTTGAGGAACTCGGGCTAAAGAGTGAGGTGCTGAAGTCGTTAAAAGAAATGGGGTTTGAAGCACCTACTCCGATCCAACAACAAGCTATTCCGCACCTTCTTGGTGATAATAGTGATTTTGTTGGTTTAGCTCAAACAGGAACAGGTAAGACCGCTGCATTTGGTCTTCCTTTGATCAGTAAGATCGAAGAAAACAGTAAAAATCCACAAGGCTTAATAATTTGTCCGACACGTGAACTCTGTCTACAGATTTCAAAGGATCTTGAGGTTTTTGCAAAGTATGTAAAAATTAACATCGTTGCGGTGTATGGTGGGACAGATATCCGCCGTCAGATGACAGATGTTAAAAAAGGCGTAGCAATCGTCGTAGCAACTCCGGGAAGATTAATGGACCTTATCAACAGAAAAGCAATTTCGCTTTCTGATGTTGAGACCGTTGTACTGGATGAAGCAGATGAAATGCTAAACATGGGATTCAAAGAAGATATCGATGCAATCCTGGAATCTACACCGGACTATAAGAATGTTTGGTTGTTCTCGGCAACAATGCCGGCTGAAGTAGCAAGGATAGCGAAGAACTACATGGAGAATCCATTTGAAGTTTCTATCGGACATAAAAATCAGAGTAACGAAAATATTGAGCACATCTATTATGTGGTCAAAGAAAAAGACAGATATGCAGCAGTGAAGCGATTGATCGATTTTCACCCTGATATCTATGGATTGATCTTCTGTCGTACTCGTCAGGAAACAGCAAATGTTGCTGAAAAACTGGCAAAAGATGGCTATAATGCGGAACCATTGCATGGAGACCTGTCTCAAGCACAGAGAGACCGTGTTATGGATCGATTCAGAAAAAAAGATCTACAGATCCTTGTAGCGACTGATGTTGCGGCAAGAGGAATTGACATTGATAACATTACACATGTGATCAATTACAATTTACCGGATGATATTGAGAACTACACACACAGAAGTGGTAGAACTGCAAGAGCAGGTAAGAAAGGTCAGTCACTTGTATTAGTGAACACCAGAGAAAATTACAAGATCAAAGCGATCGAAAAACAGATGCGTACTTCTTTTTCATTAGGACAGATTCCTGATGCAAAAGAGATCTGTGAAGTTCAGCTTGGAAAATTGATCAATAAGGTTGTATCTACTCAGGTTAAGGAAAAGGATATCGAAGGCTTTATGCCAAGGATCATGGCTGAATTTGAAGATCTTTCAAAGGAAGAAGTGGTTAAGCGATTCATTTCTGCTGAGTTCAATCGTTTCATTGAGTATTACGAAAGAGCAGGTGATCTAAATGCTTCAGGTTCGAAAAATGACCGTCGAGATGATGATCGTCCGAAGCGTAAGGAAAGAAGAGATGACTATGAAACTGGTAAGACCAGATTCTTTGTTAGTCTTGGAAGAAGAGATGGATTGAATCCTGGAGGATTACTTCGTCACGTATGCGACCAGACAGGTTTGACATCGTCGAACGTAGGTAGAATAGATATCATGACGTCTTTTTCATTCTTCGAAGCAGATGATGAGTTTGCAGATAAGATCCTTAAAGGAGTGAACGGAAGTAGCTACGAAGGAAATGAAGTAAAGATCGAGATCACCAAGAAGGAAAGGTCATCCGGAGGAGGACGAGGACATAAGTCTGGCGGTTCGAGATTTGGTGGATCTAGTTCGAGATCAGGTGGTTCTGGTTCTAGTTCAAGATCAGGTGGTTCAGGCTCAAGGTCAGGAGGTTCTGGTTCAGGGTTCGGAAGAAGAGAAAGAAGCTCAGGATCAGATCGTTCAGGATCAAAGGGTAAATTCTCAGGAGGCTCAAGAGATTCTGGAGGTTCAAGAGATTCTGGAGGCTCTAGAGGAAACAGATCAAGATCAAACGGTAATAAAAGATAATAAGTAAGAATAAAGCAATGGAAATTAGGAATATTGCCATTATAGCGCACGTTGACCACGGTAAGACAACTTTGGTTGATAAGATGATCGAAGCAGGAAATGTGATGAATGAGAGAGATCGTCCGACTGGTGAATTGATCATGGATAACAATGACCTTGAGCGTGAAAGAGGGATCACGATCGTTTCAAAGAATGTATCCGTTTCCTATAAGGGTACAAAAATCAATATCATTGACACTCCGGGTCACGCCGATTTTGGTGGTGAGGTCGAGCGTGTATTGAATATGGCAGATGGTGTATGTTTGTTGGTTGATGCCTTTGAAGGTCCAATGCCTCAAACACGATTTGTACTTGGTAAAGCTTTGTCAATGGGATTGAAGCCGCTTTTGGTGATTAACAAGGTTGATAAGGAAAATTGTACTCCGGATGAGGTGCATGAGAAGGTGTTTGATCTGATGTTTGAATTGGATGCGAGCGAGGAGCAATTGGAGTTTCCAACGATCTACGGTTCTGCAAAGAACGGTTGGATGTCTACTGATTGGAGAAATCCAACGAATAGTATCGCGCCTCTTCTTGATCAGATCCTTGAGTATTTTCCACCAAAAAAGATCGAAGAAGGAAATACGCAAATGCTGATCACTTCACTTGATTATTCTTCTTACGTAGGTAGAATTGCCATCGGTCGTTTGACAAGAGGTACGATCAAGGAAAATCAGCCGGTGATCATCAACAAAAGAAACGGTGATCAGCAGAAGCAAAGAATCAAAGAAGTGTTTGTTTTTGAAGGTCTTGAAAGAAAGAAAGTAGCTGAGGTTCAACCGGGAGATATTTGTGCGATTACAGGTATTGAAGGTTTTGAGATCGGAGATTGTATCTGTGATATCGATAATCCACAGCCGCTTCAAACGATTCAGCTTGACGAGCCTACAATGTCAATGTTGTTCTCGATCAACGATTCACCATTCTTTGGTAAAGAAGGAAAGTTTGTGACTTCTCGTCATATTCAGGAAAGACTGGAAAAAGAATTGGAGAAAAACTTGGCATTAAGAGTAGCAGACACTGATAAAGCTGATAAATGGATCGTTTTCGGTAGAGGTGTTCTTCACCTTTCTGTATTGATCGAGACGATGAGAAGAGAAGGGTATGAATTGCAGGTGGGACAGCCACAGGTGATTATCAAGGAGATTGATGGGGTAAAGTGCGAACCGGTTGAAGAATTAACTATTGATATTCCTGAAGAGCATTCTGGAACGGCTGTGGAAGCTGTTACGAAGCGTAAAGGAGAAATGACCAACATGGAACCGAAAGGTGAAAGAATGATCATTCAGTTCTTGATTCCTTCAAGAGGAATTATTGGTCTTCGTAATTATTTATTGACTCAAACGGCGGGAGAGGCAGTAATGACGCATCGTTTCTTGGAATACCAACCGTATAGAGGTGAAATTCCGGGAAGACAGAATGGTTCATTGATCTCTTTAGAGCAAGGGACATCAATTCCTTTCTCTTTGAATAACCTTCAGGAAAGAGGAAAGTTCTTTATCTATCCGAATGAGAATATTTACGAAGGACAGGTGATCGGTGAGAACTCAAGATCTGGTGATCTTTGTGTGAACGTTACGAAGACGAAAAAGTTGACGAACATGCGTTCATCTGGAGCTGATGATAAAGTAAGACTTGCTCCACCGAAAGTATTCAGTCTGGAAGAATGTCTTGAATATATTCAGTCAGATGAGTATGTTGAAGTAACTCCACAGAATCTAAGGATCAGAAAGATTCTTCTTAAAGAAACAGATCGCAAGCGTTCCGGAAAATAGGGATATGTTAATTGTCTGTTAATAACAAATAGAACCGTGTAATAATGATGTGGTTCTTAAGTTGTACATTACAGTAACAAATTGAACGATATGTTTGATGAAGATGATGATGACTTCATGGAGAATCATCTCAATGAAGATCTCGAACGATTCGAAGAATTTCTGAAAGGAGGTTCAATGGTATATCTTGATAGTGATCGGTTGGAAACCCTGATCGATCATTTTCTGATCAATAGCCAGTATACGAAAGCGAAGAAATGCGCTGAGCATGCATTGGATCAATTCCCTTATTTGTCGATCTTTCACCTTAGAAAGGCTCAGGCGATTTCTGCTATGGGGCATCTGAAGGAAGCACTCAACATTATTTCACGAATTGAAAAGTGGGAGTCGCCAACGAGTGAATTGCTATTGACAAAGGCATCCATTTTTAGCCAATTAAAGGATTCAAAGAATGCGATCCGTTATTTCAGAGAGGCACTTGATCTTTCTGAAGCAGAAGATAAAGATGAGATTTTCCTTGACCTTGCAATGGAATTCGAAAATGCCGGTGATTATCGAAAAGCGGTAGACGTGCTTAAAGAAGCGATTGCATTTAACCCGCATAATGAAGGTGCGATCTATGAGATTGCATTTTGTTATGATCATCTGGGAGAATATGAAAGTGCCATCAAGTGCTATTCTGACTATATTGATGAAAACCCTTATTCATTCACCGCGTGGTATAATTTAGGGAATGCATATACGAAGCTCGAGAATTATGACAAAGCACTTTGGGCGTATGATTATTGTGTTCTGATCAATGAAGATTTCGGTCCGGTATATTTCAACATGGGAAATGCATATTTATCTCAGGAGAAATATTTACTGGCGATTGAAAGCTTTCACAAATGTATAGAGCTTGATGGTGACGATCCAATGGCATTGTGCTATCTCGGTGAGGCCCATGAGCAGTTGAATGAATTGGAGCTGGCAAGACACTTCTACAAAAGAAGTCTGGAATTGGCTCCGATGCTACCCGATGCTTGGCTTGGATTAGGAATCATTGAAGATCTTGAGGGTAGAACAAAAGAAGGATTGGTATTGTTGCACAAGGCGGCTGAACTTGATCCTGAAAATGCCGGGATCTATCATGTCATTGCCGGAGCGTATGAAAAGATTGATGATCTTGAACAAGCTGCTGAATTTTATCAGTTATCGCTTGCCTTGGATCCAAAGGACGATGAGTGCTTGACCAATTTTATTGAATTGCTTTGTGAAACAGATCTTGTCGATGCAAAGGAGTTTATTGAAAGTTTCATAGAAGCGAATCCCGGAATGCTGATTGCTCAAGTGCTGAAGGTGAATGTTCTTTGGTTATTTGGGAGAAAAGAAGAGGCGATGATTTTGTTCGCAAAATGCTGTGAACAGGATAAAAAAATTGCACAAGAAATATTTGATATTAACCCGTCACTCAAGAAAGTCCAAGAATTCTTAGATTTGTCGGAAGAATAAACAACATGAATTATAAATTACCTTTTGTACCGGACAGAAGTCCGAAGCCCAGAGAGAAGGGAGTAACAATGATGATGGATAAGGGGTTGAGTTTACGTGAAGTTGAAGACTTCATTCAGGCTTCCGGAAATCTTACCGATCTTGTGAAACTAGGATTTGGTACTGCTTTGGTAACCAATGATCTTGAAGAGAAGATCAAGCTTTACAGAGAAGCTGGTATCAGACCTTATTTTGGTGGTACTTTGTTTGAGGTATTCTATGCACGAAATAAGCATAAGGATTATTTGAAGTTTATCGACAAGTATGGTCTTGATCTTCTGGAAGTTTCTGATGGTTCGATCATTATTAATCACGACGAAAAGTGCGAATTGATCAGTGAATTCTCTAAGAATTATACCGTTCTTTCTGAAGTGGGGTCAAAAGATTCAGGAATTTTGATTTCACCAGGAAAATGGATCAAGATGATGAGCACTGAGTTAGAAGCAGGTTCTTGGAAGGTGATCGCGGAAGGGAGAGAATCTGGAAATGTAGGTGTGTTCAGACCAAATGGATCGGCACACACGATCTTGATCAATCGTATTATTTCTAAAGTAGCACCAGAGAAGATCCTTTGGGAAGCGCCTCAGAAAAATCAGCAGGTTTGGTTCATCAAGCTTTTTGGAGCTGAAGTGAATCTTGGAAATATAGCTCCAAATGAAATGATTCCGCTGGAATGTCTTCGTTTAGGCTTGAGAGGGGATACTTTCTTTGAATTCCTTCCTGATGATTACGCCGCTAGACTTAAGCAGGTTAATTCTGACGAAGAAGAGGTAGAAGAAGAACAGGAAGGATAATGTCCTTTGTTAAACAAAAAGAATTCAATGGTCACGTTGGGAGTGTTTTCCAGATCGACCATCTTGATGGTTTTGTTTATTCCGTTGCTGCTGATGCTTTTTCTGCACGCTGGGATCTTGAAAAGGGTACTCAGGATCAATTTACGATTCGATTATCGGAAGCTGCTTATGCAGTGAAGACAGATCCAAGCAACAGTCGTTTATTTGTTGGTTTGAAGGGTGGTTCTATTCACGTGATTGAACTTTTCCAAAAGAAAGAGCTCCGACACTTCGTTCAGCACAGGTCTGCAATATTCTGTCTGCAGATCAATTCTCAAAAAGGACATTGGTATTCCACTGATGCAGATGGAAATCTTGGAGTCTGGACGCTAAAAGAACATGAGCTGCTACTTTTTTTGCCACTAAATTCAGGGAAGATCAGAAGAATAGCGGTTTCTTCGGATGGAGAAAGAATTGCGCTTGCTTGTCAGGATGGGACGATTCGTGTGTTGGATACGACCTATTTTAATGAGATCAGATCGCTCAATGCACATGTAGGTGGTTCTACCTCTGTAAGTTTTATCGGTGACGATAGACTGGTCTCAGGAGGGAAGGATGCCCTTCTTAAGATCTGGGATTTTGAGAATGACACTTTATTGAAGAGTATTCCCGCGCATAATTACGTGATCTACGATATTCTTAAATTAAACGACGAGCTGTGGGTAACCTGCAGTCGTGATAAGACCATTAAGATCTGGGATTCCAGATTTGAAAAGGTTGTACAGCGAATTGATTTTAAAAATGGTGGACATCGTCACTCTGTGAATTCCTTAACTATAATTTCGCCGGATAAGTTTGCTTCTTGCTCTGATGATGGGAAGATATTTGTTTGGGGGCTTGTTTAATTTATCACTTTCTTTTTGAAGCAGTATACGTATTAACACTTAGAAATATTAAGTAGTTTCAATTATTTTCATTTTATAACATGTGTTATTTTTTGCTAAATTGTCATTGGTCTTCAACTTTGTACCATAATATTTAAAACAATAACAAATGAAAACGATTCTATTAAACCTATTTCTTATAACTGCTTCTTCAGTTTTTTCTCAACTTTCCCTAAACGTGGAAAGTACAAATCCTACTTGTAAAGGTGGAGATGATGGAGCCATTACAATTTATATTGTAGGCGGTACTGCACCGTATACAATAAATGGAATGGAATATCCTAACGACAATTATTCTTTTCATGGTCTATCCGTGGGAAATTATGAAATGATTGTTACCGATGCTAATGACCAGGCAGTAACATCAATTATTACTTTGTCAGAGCCTCAAATTCCTTCAATTTCTAGTATGATAAATCATGCTTCAACAAATCTAGCTTCAGATGGTTCAATTGATATTACTATATCGTCATCGAATGATTACAGCGTTGTATGGGTATCTGAATCAGATTATGCCTTCACGGTGAATGGTGAGGATATTTCGGATTTGAAACCAGGAACTTATACAATGCGACTTACGTACAATGGAATTTGTTTTGAGTCATTTAATTATCGTGTTAAAGCTTCAAAATTCATTCTAAACCCTATGAATGCCTTCGTTAATGAATCAACTACTAATTCAGAGGATCATTAATTTAGGCCTTTCGTTTCCAAATGAAGTATAAAAAAAGCCAAGTGATTCATTGGCTTTTTTTTTATCCCTTTAATTTTTCCTTGATTATTGAGAAAGCTCAGACTCGCCTCAAATGAAAAAAGCACCAATCTTTCGATTAGTGCTTTGATCAGAGTGCGCACGACTGGATTCGAACCAGCACGCCTGTTGGCACCACCCCCTCAAGATGGCATGTCTACCAATTTCACCACGTGCGCATCGGTATTTCCTGCTGTCAGGCCGACAAATATAGCTGTTTTGCTATAAGTTTTTTCTTCGTTCATTGGAATTTTAGCTGATCTCGGCATTTTCGCTGAATCGTATGTCTTCCATGAATGCTAGTTTGATCATCATGCCTACTTCAACTGTATGGTAGCCAAATTCCTCCGTTACAACACCATGGAGCTCATAGATTCCCTTTCCGTAGAATGGATATTTTCTTGCAAATTCCGGGAAATGAACAGTATCGATGAGGTCTCCGTGCTGATCAATAAAAGTCCCGAAGAACATGTCTTCTCCTTTGTTGGTTCTTGATCTTTTCAGAGCGATGAGGTAACCGTAGGTGAGGATCTTTTTCCCGTGATGCTGATGGATCGATCTGGCCGCACAATTAGGGGTGGTTTTTTGGGCCAATAGCAGAAAAGGATTACAAAGCGGGAATCCAAGAAGCTCCATTTGTTCAAACGCAAGTTCGAGCTCCTGTTCGGTGAGTTGGGGAATTGAGAAATTTCTCCGCTCTGTTTCAAAAAGAACCGGTACATGTTGCTTGTCTTTCACCTTGTTGTGGAACAAGTGGGCTTTCCAAAGTAATTCTTTTCGGGATTCTGGGAAGTCTCTTAATCCACCGATCCGGATAATGAGAGATAGCTGTTCCAGAGGAATGATGCAGCGCTTCATCAGATCGTCAAAGTTTTTGAATACACCATTCTTCCTTCGTTCTTCAATGATCTTTACGATGAGTTTTCCTTCGATTCCGTTTACGAGAATAAATCCGAGGATCAGCTCCTTTCCCTTTAATGTACAGACGTAATCGCCTTCATTGATGGAAGGAGCAAGAATGATGGCGCCCCATGTGCGCGCTTCATGCACGTAAACTTCTGTTCGGTAATATCCTCCGAAGTTATTGATACAGGCTGTCATGTATTCGAGTGGATAGTGAGCTTTCAGATACAAGCTCTGGTAGCTTTCAACGGCATAGGATGCAGAGTGCCCTTTTGAAAAAGCATAGCCGGCAAAACTTTCGATCTGCCTCCAGATGTCTGCTACGACTTGGTGCTCAAATCCTTTCCGGTAGCAATTGTTGAAGAAGGTCTCTTTGACTTTGTTAAACTCCTCTCTGGATCTGAATTTTCCGGACATCCCCCTGCGTAATACATCGGCTTCAGCAAGTGAAAGGTCAGCGAAATGGTGGGCCACTTTGATCACATCTTCCTGGTAGACCATCACACCATAGGTTTCCGGCATGATCTCCTGAAGAATAGGGTGGGCTTCTTTTCGCTTTTCAGGATAGCGATGGCGAAGGATGTATTCTCGCATCATTCCGGATTGAGCAACTCCAGGTCGAATAATGGAGCTTGCAGCCACAAGTCCGAGATAGGTGTCTACCTGTAGCTTTACAAGCAACATCCGCATGGCAGGTGATTCGACATAGAAGCATCCCATGGCTTTTGCGTTTCTCAATAAGTCTTTGACCTTTTCATCTTCCTTGAAATAGCGAATGTCATGGATGTCATGGGAGGGGTTCTCGGGTTGGTTATATGCGATAATGTCTACCGCTTCCCGGATCTTCCCAAGTCCACGCTGACTGAGAATGTCAAATTTGTAAAGTCCGACATCTTCTGCTTCCAGCATTGAAAACTGAGTGGTTGGATACCCTTTGGGTGGCATGAAGGTACCAGAATACCAGCTGATGGGCTTCTCACTGATGATGATCCCTCCTGCATGCACGCTAAGATGAGAGGGGAGCCCATGAATGTATTTACTGTATTTGATCACCAGCTGAGAAACCTGATCCAGCTTCTCGAACTGAAACTTTCCTTTGCTCAGGATGTCGATCTCAGACTTTGGGAGACCGAATACTTTTCCCAGCTCCCTCACTGCAGCACTGTATTGAAAGGTGTTGTAAGTGCATAACAATGCGGCATTCGGGTAGCGATCAAAAATGTATTGGGTAACATCATCCCGGTCTCTCCAGGAGAAGTCGATGTCGAAATCAGGCGGGTTTTTTCGGTACAGGTTGATGAAACGCTCAAAGTAGAGGTCCAGCTCCAGTGGGTCAACGTCTGTGATTCTCAACAGGTAGGCAACAATACTGTTGGCTCCGCTTCCTCTTCCCACATAGAAGTAGCCTTTCGAACGGGCGTACGAAGTAAAATCCCAGGTGATCAGAAAGTAGGAGAGATAATCCTTTTCGGCAATGATCTCTATCTCTTTTTCGATGCGAGCAATGATCTCATCGGTGGTGATCGGGTATCGATAATCAAGTCCTTCGGCACAAAGTTCTTTGAGTAGTTCAAGATCTTCTTCTTTGCTGCCTGTATAGGTGGCCAGATTCTGAGGGGTAGCGTCGTCTCCAAAGCCAAAATGAATATGACAATGGGAGAGAAGCTCGGTTGTCCGTTCGATCAGCTCCGGAAAATCCTGAAATCGTTCCTGTAATTCGTTAAGTGGGATGAGTTTTTCCTCTTCACTGGCTTGTTGATCTGTGGATAATCTGGATAAGAGGATGTTGTTGTCGATCGCACGCAATAACCGATGTGCATTGAAATCCTTTTTGTTCCGAAAGGTCATGAATTCCATACAGAGCATCCGTTGGTAGGCTACTTTACTCTTTTTGATGGTCAGCTGGTTGAGTTGAGAGCTTTGGATACCTATCCATTCATTTTCTCTTAGCTTTCCGGGTTCTTTGCCCCATGGATAGATCGTGAAACAATTGCCCAGATGAGGAGGGGTTTCTGGGAAAACAGTTTCATCGTGCAGGTGTTGCGACAGGAATCGGTTGAGCTCATGTAATCCTCGATTGTTTTTTGCGATTAGCAGATAGCATTGCTCTATGCCGTTTCGGATGTCAGCTCCGATCACTGGTCTCGTTCCTGTTTTCTGTGCTTCCCTCACATAGCTCAGGGTAGAAGAAGTAGAATTGATGTCGCACAACGCAACGTATTCATATCCCGCCTCCTTTGACCAGGAAACCAACTCTTCCGGAGCTACAAGTCCGTACCGTAAACTGAAGTGACTTTTTAAGAACATTTTTTTAGACCGCTACGCTGAGAGAACTGAGAGTTGAGACCGTTTCACTGTGAGATTTTTATTCTCCCAGAGACTTCATGAAACCGATAATCATTTTTTCAACTTGATCTAATTCATGAAATATTGGGTTGCTTTCCTCTTCTTTTATTAAAGAAAGCCTTTTAGCAAGCTCGAGCTGTGTGCTTACTTCGTAGCATGAACCTAGTGATATGGATAAAAAGTACTTGAATTCTTTTTCACTTTGTCTTCCGGATCCTTCAGCAATGTTTGATGGAATACTGGATGATGCACGTCTTATCTGATTCGTTAAGCCGTATTTTTCATCCGGTGGAAATTCTGAAGTTTCTTTGTATATCATTTCTGTCAAATCCATTGATTTCTTCCAGATCTTCAGGTTTTTGTAGTTGTGCATATTGTAATTTTAAATGAATATCTCTCTCTTCTCTCAGCGTGGCTATCTCTCTTCTCTCAGCGCAGCGGTCTCATATTCGTCTGTTCGCCAACAACGGTGGTGGTTCTCCGCTGAATGGATTCCATCGTCCGATCGTTCTGGCATCGAGACCTATGGCGCGCATTACGGAACGGTCTCCAAAGCGCAAACGAATCTTATCCATTGCCCCGTAGAGCTCTGAGTAACGGGTACCGTCATCAAAGAGGTTGAGCTGATGGTTTCCTGAAACAAGTGAACTGTAACGAACGCCGATCAGTCGGACAAGTAGTCTTCGGTTATAGATCCTGTCGAAGAGCTCCGCAACAATGGGCATGAGCTCGTGGTCTGCTGCGGTGTAAGGAATGTGCTTCTGAAGTGTCTGTGTCTGGAAGTCGGAGTAGCGGATCTTCACGGTGACACAGGCGGTGAGCTTATTCCCTCTTCGAAGCTGGAAGGCCAGGTTTTCAGCCATGGCAGCCATGATTCCTTTCAGCTTGGCGACATCGATCGTGTCGTAATCGAATGTGCGTTCTGTGGAGATCGACTTTCGTTCGTTGTACTGCTCTACCGGCGAGTTATCAATTCCCTGCGCTTTTTTCCAGATCCCGATCCCATTTTGTCCCAGTGCACTTTCCATCATTTCTACAGGCATTTCCTGCACGGTATGGATCTTTCGGATCCCGAGATTGCAGAGCGTCTGATAGGTCTTCAGTCCGACCATAGGAATCTTCTGTACCGAAAGAGGAGCGAGGAAATTCTTCTCTGTTCCGTGATCGATCAGCAGCTGATTGTTTGGTTTGGCTTGTCCGGTTGCGATCTTCGATACGGTCTTGTTCTGGGAGAGTCCGAAAGAGATCGGGAGCCCTGTTTCCCGAATGATCTTTTGTCGGAGCTCTGAGGCGTACTTCATGGTGCCAAAGAACTTGTCCATACCGGAGAAGTCCATATAGAATTCATCAATGGAAGACTTTTCATAGATAGGAGAAGCTTCCTTGATGATCTCAGTAACCATTTTTGAGTAGTTGCTGTAGGTTCCTGAATTCCCCTTGATAATGATCGCTTCAGGACAACGCTCTTTTGCCATTTTCATCGGCATAGCCGAGTGGATACCGAACTTTCTGGCTTCGTAACTGCACGACGCAACTACCCCCCGATCGCTGGTGCCGCCGATGAGTATGGGTTTTCCAATGAGTCGACTGTCCAGCAGACGCTCGCACGACACAAAGAAGGTGTCGAGATCCATGTGTACTATTGATCGCAAACCAGCCATTTTTAAGCTTTTAAAGGTTAAAACAGCTGCATATCGTAATAAAAAACTGCGGAATACTGACTGGAAGTTCAGCCATTGTTCTACAGCAAATGTAGTTTACTTTTGAATTAAAATGATTAAAAAATAATCAACAAATGATTAAAAAGTAATCAACATATTTTCAACAAATGAACGGGAGATGAACGTAAAATTTTTACGATGAAGTTGTTGTAGAATCTGATCAAGCTGCTAGGAGGGTGTCTGATTCGATGAACTGAAAACTGACATTACCAGCTAAACTCGATTTGAGCGTCATACCTAAATCCATGTGATCTTCATCAAACGATTCATATTTCCATACAATTGAAAGTACTGAAGATGGATTTTTTAAAGCATTAACTGATTTAAGCAGAACAAACAAATATTTAATATCCATCGAACTGATGTATTCAATATCTAAAATGATCTTCAATCTTTTTGAATTCATAGCGATATCCTCGGCAATTGTCAATATAGAGTCCCAACGCTCATTCGGATTCACAGATATGAATCTTCCACTCAACTTAATAAAACCACTAGCTTTCTTAAATTCAAAGTTTGACGATGTTAATTCTGAACTGCTCATAATATTTGTTTTAAAATCACAATACAAATATTCCTGTTTCAGAATCAAATAATCCTAAAAAAAGACTAGCCAGAAAGATAAACAAGTAATTAACTCTGAATCAGCCTAAGTTGAAATACTTAGATTGCTTGTCAAATCAATAAAAAAATAAGATTCAAATTAGAGTATAGGATCAGATACTATCCGAAAATTCAGCTTTCAAATTCACGTACTTATGATGGTGCCTTGTACAGTTTCCGAACTCATCATAATCTCCACAAGGCGTACCGATATAGTCAGGATCGTCCATTGGATCATAGATTCGATCATCGATCACATCTACATCCACCTCAACTTTTTTAACGGGTTCGACCTTCGGTTTCTCGATCTTCTTTTTGGATGTAGTTTCTTCCTTGCTTACCACAGGAACGGCCTCTAATGTATCTTCTTTTAAAGAAGAAACAGAGGTTGTATCCTGTATAATCTCAGTTATCTCATCCTCTAATTCAGGTGTTTCTATAGAGCTGTTATTACAGGCAGAAAGTGAAAAAAGAATGATAAAAAGAAGAGCGAAGGTTTTCATAGGATCCAAAAAAAATGAATAACTGATAGTTAAAAATGGTCCAAGAATCAGACCACTTTTTCATATGCTTTCCTGGGGCTTCCTCTGAAAAAGACTTCCCCGCAGTAGACATACCCAATCTTTTCGAAAAGATTGAGCATCGCGGGATTATCAAAATTGGTATCGGCTTTTATACTGCGAATGTTCTTTGCCTCGGCATAACTTTCAATATGCAGGAAGATCTCTTTGGCCAATCCCTTTCCCAAATGAAGATCGGAGATCGCAACTCGGTGAAAGACAACAAAGTCACCTTTCGTGAGCCATTTTCCGACAATGTTATCGTATTCAGGTTCATCATTGATCAACACAGCCACATAGCCTACGATCTCTTGATCCAAAAGAAGTACAAAACCAGCTTTCTTTTCAATATCACTTTTGATGACTTCCGGATTTGGATAACCATCCTGCCATTGGTTGCTGTTGTCTGCTTTTCTGCGAACAATTGCCTGCTGAAGGATCTCCCAGATCTGAGGGATATCTTTTATTTCTGCCAGTTTTAAAACACTCTTCATCTGCTTTTCTTGATTAAGCTCAGGCATCCCATGTCTTACTGGACCCTTCCAGCAATCGGTTTAGCTCATCAAGCTCTTCTTTCGTAAAATAACGCCATTCTCCCTCTCTGATATCGAGAGATATATTCATGATGCGGATCCGCTTTAACTTTCGAACCCTGTATCCCAAATATTCACACATGCGTCGGATCTGTCGATTCAATCCTTGCGTCAAAACGATCCTGAAAGTGGTTTCATTGATCTTCTCCACTTCACACTTTCGGGTGATCGTATCAAGAATAGGTACTCCTCCGGACATCTGTTGAATGAACTTCCTGTCGATCGGTCTGTTGACCGTGACGATGTACTCTTTTTCGTGATTGTTGCGGGCTCGAAGGATCTTGTTTACAATGTCACCATCGTTGGTCAGGAAGATCAATCCCTGGCTTGGCTTATCCAAACGTCCGATCGGGAAGATCCTGCTCGGGTAGCCGATATAATCGATGATGTTGTTTTTTTCTCGTCTCGTATCGGTAGTACAAACAATACCGACAGGCTTGTTGAATGCGATGTAGACATTTTCGGTTTGTCCTTCAGAGATCGATTTTCCATCTACACAGATCTTATCTCTTGAAGTGACTTTCGTTCCAATTTCAGGTACAGCTCCATTTACGGTTACACGTCCTTCTTCGATCAGCTTATCTGCTGCTCTTCTCGAACAATAGCCAACTTCACTCAGGTATTTGTTGATACGGATCTCTTCCTTCTCACTCATAGTGTGTATTTAACCATGCAACCGCTCAAAGATAAACGTTTAGGACGGGTACATCCTATTACGAAAGAAGGTTTTTTAAACGAACCTGTTGTTGTCATTTGGCAGGAGCGGATCTCATCTTCAACACTGCTTCAATATCGGTCAATTTGAAATTCTTTGCTTTCAGAAGCACCAGATAGTGATAAAGCAAGTCGGCGGCTTCATTTTTGAATAAATCATCATTCGAATCTTTGGCTTCGATCACCAGCTCTACAGCCTCTTCACCAACTTTCTGCGCAACCTTGTTGATTCCTCTTCGATACAGCTCATTCGTATATGATTTCGGGTCGTTCGCATCGATCCTGTCGCTGATCGTTCTTTCAAGATCATAGATGAAACCTTTCGCAGTTTCTTCTTTGAAACAAGAAGTGGACCCTGTGTGGCAAGTCGGGCCGGTCGGATCGACAAGGATCAGGAGAGAGTCACTGTCGCAATCAATTTTGAGATCAACCAGTCGCAGCGTATTTCCGGAGCTTTCACCTTTTACCCACAAACGCTCTTTCGAACGACTGTAAAAAGTAACCAGTCCTGTTTCTTGAGTTTGCTTCATGGCCTCCTCATTCATGTAGCCTAACATGAGTACCTGCAGGGTTTGCGCGTTTTGTATGATCACGGGAACGAGTCCGTTCCCCTTTGAAAAATCGACATTCATCGGATTGAAATTAGTTGGGTTTTTAAATAATCTTTTAATTGTGGTATTGGGATCTCATTGTAGTGAAAGATACTTGCAGCAAGTCCTGCAGTGGCATCGGTAGTGGTAAAGAGATCTCTGAAATCTTCTTCCTTTCCGGCGCCTCCCGAAGCAATGACCGGTACCTTTACAGCATTACAAATGGATTGGGTAATGTCAAGGGCAAATCCGCCTTTGGTCCCGTCATTGTTCATGGACGTCAGGAGGATCTCACCAGCACCTAAAGAGACACCTTGAACAGCCCAGTCAACGGCATACAATGCGGTTTCCTCACGCCCACCTTTGACGTAAACTTTCCAGTCGTTTCCATTGAATTTGGTATCAATGGCAAGAACCACACATTGTGATCCGAATTCGTCAGCGATCTCGGTGATCAGCTCCGGACGCTTTACCGCTGAAGAGTTGACAGAGATCTTATCGGCTCCTGCAGCTATAATACGTCGGACATCATCCACAGAATTGATCCCTCCACCTACAGTGAAAGGTATATCAATTTCTGCCGCGACGCGTTCAACAAGTTCAACGAGCGTGTCCCTTTTTTCGATGGTTGCAGTGATGTCGAGGAAGACCAGTTCATCGGCACCTTCTTTGGCATATTTTTTTGCCAGCTCAACAGGGTCTCCGGCATCACGGATCTCGACAAAATTGATTCCTTTAACGGTTCGTCCGTTCTGGATATCCAGACAAGGTATGATTCGTTTCTTTAACATAGCAAGCTCAATTCTTTCAATGTGATTCGACCTTCGTAGATCGCTTTTCCGACAATGGCTCCAGAGCAACCAATATCTTTCAATGTAATAAGGTCCTCATAATTCGACACACCTCCACTGGCAATCAATTCGATGTTGGTTTGTTCCAGTATTTCCTTGTATAATGCTATAGAAGGGCCTTCCAGCATGCCGTCTTTTGCAATGTCGGTAGAAATAACATCTCTGATACCGATGCTTTCATAGGAACGAATAAATTCGATAACGTCAATATTCGATCCCTCCAACCATCCGTCAGTAGCGATCATTCGGTCTTTACAGTCAGCACCCAGAATGATCTTTTCAGCTCCATACCGGTTGATCCATCCTTCAAATACCGTCCTGTTCTTGGCAGCGATACTTCCTCCGGTGATCTGTTTAGCTCCACTTTCAAAGGCTATGGCTACATCTTTATCCGATTTAAGTCCACCGCCGAAATCGATGGAAAGCGACGTGTTTGAGGCTAACTTTTCAAGGACTCTATAGTTGATGATCTGATTCGATTTTGCTCCGTCCAAATCGACGAGGTGCAGGAATTTGATCCCGTTGTCTTCAAACGACTTGGCAACTTCGAGCGGATCTTCGTTGTAGATCTTTTTTGTCGAATAATCTCCTTTTGTCAACCTGACGCACTTGCCGTCAATGATGTCTATAGCAGGTATGATCTTCATAGTTCTAAAAAGTTTTTCAGGATCAGTGTTCCGATATCTGCTGATTTTTCGGGGTGAAACTGAGCTGCATAAAAATTGTCTTTCTCAAGTGCGGCACTGAATGGTTGGATATAGTTACACACCGCAGTGGTATATTGCCCCGTTTCAGCATAAAAGCTGTGCACAAAGTAGACATTTTCAGAAGGAGCAATGTTCTTGAAAAGTGAGCCTCCAGCTTCTTCAAAGTTATTCCATCCCATATGCGGAATGATAGCATCCCCTTGAAAGCGTTTTACTTTGTTCGGAAAGATCCCTAGACAAGTGGTGTTTCCTTCTTCGCTCGATTCGCACATCAGCTGGAGTCCTAGACAAATTCCCAGGACCGGTTGTTTCAATGAACGGATCACTTCATCAAGTCCGTTTGCTCTGAGGTAGCGCATCGCTGAATTCGCCTCACCAACTCCAGGAAAGATCACCTTATCCGCTGAACGCAATAAAGAAGGATCATCGGTAATGATCGATTCGTAGCCAAGACGATTCAGTGCATTTTGCACGGATCGTATGTTTCCGGCGTTGTATTTTACAATTGCTATCATAATACTCCCTTTGTGCTGGGTATTGAATAATCATTGGTTTGACGAATGGCCATTTTAATGGCTTTGGCAAAGGCCTTGAAGATCGATTCGATCTTGTGGTGCTCGTTATCACCTTCCGCTTTGATGTTCAGATTGCATTTCGCTCCGTCACTGAAGGACTTAAAGAAGTGCATGAACATTTCGGTTGGCATTTCGCCGATCATCTCACGTTTGAACGAAGGTTCCCAAACCAGCCAAGGTCTTCCACCAAAATCGATCGCCACCTGTGCGAGACAATCATCCATCGGCAAAAGAAATCCATAGCGCTCGATGCCTTTTTTACTTCCAAGGGCTTCAAAGAAAGTCTCTCCAAGACAGATGGCCACATCTTCGATGGTATGGTGTTCATCGATCTCCAGATCTCCATCAACATTTATCTCCAGATCAATTCCTCCGTGCTTGGAGAGTTGCTCCAGCATGTGATCGAAGAATCCAAGACCCGTAGAGATCGAACTTTTTCCACTTCCATCCAGATTGATAGCAATACGGA
>CALCCB010000139.1 GCA_937899625.1 uncultured Bacteroidota bacterium | reverse complement strand
CTTTTTATTTTTGCATAAACATATAACTGACTTTGAAAATATATCAATCTCTTAACGAATTTAAAACGTCTAAAAAAACAATTGTAACCCTTGGAACTTTTGACGGAGTTCACAAGGGACATCAAATGATCATAGATCGCTTAAGTGAGGAGGCAAAGAAGATAGGTGGAGAATCTGTGCTATTCACATTTTACCCTCATCCGAGAATGATCTTGTTTCCGGATAGTCATGGCGTCAAGTTAATTCAGACGCAGGTCCAGAAAATAGATAAGCTTCGTCGGTTTGGTCTACAGAATGTAATCATTCATCCATTTACACAGGAATTTTCCCGTTTAACTGCTACGGAATTTGTCAGAGATTTTTTAGTGAACACGCTTCACGTAAAGAAACTGGTAATAGGATATGATCATCAGTTCGGTAAGAATAGGGAAGGGGGGATACAGTTTTTAAAAGATGTATCTGAATTGTATGGTTTTGAAGTGATCGAAATCCCAGCTCAAGAGATCGATGAGGTGAATATTAGTTCAACAAAGATCAGAAATGCAATTAAAGAAGGGAATGTCGATCTTGCTAATACGTTTCTTGGTGAACCTTTTGAAATAGATGGCATTGTTATTTATGGGGATAAAGTAGGTACAAAAATGGGATACCCGACGGCCAATATTGAGGTTGATAGTGAGGTAAAACTAATTCCTGGAAATGGTGTTTATGCTGTGGAAGTTATGCTTGGAGAGGAGATACATCATGGAATAATGAATATTGGCAATCGCCCAACTATTGCTGCTCAAGGAGATCAAAGACTCGAAGTACATATTCTGGACTTTTCAGGAGATATTTACGGTCAGAATTTAACGGTACGTTTATTGAAAAGGATCAGGAATGAGCAGGTGTTTGAAAACCTGGACCTGCTAAAAGAACAGATACATTTGGATGAAGAATTTGCTCGTAATTTTTTTACTGTTGTTTAGCTTCCTTTCTTACTCTCAAGAGTATAGGATCTATTTATGGGACGAGGTGCAAAATACTTCACCGGATACAATTTTTGGAATAGACTTGTCAAGGTTAAAATTAGATTCAATTCCAATAGAACTTTCCAAATTCAAAGAACTCAAGTATCTCGACGTTTCAAAGAATAAGCTTTCTAATTTACCTGACTTTATATCAGGACTGGATTCTTTAGAAATCCTCAATGCTGGCAAGAATAGATTCGAAGTGTTTCCCATTGTTCTGATACAACTGAAAAACCTTAAGACCTTAGTTCTGAACCGAAATGATTTTGACCGACTACCCAAGGAGATCGGCTACATGGTACATCTCGAATACCTGGATCTATGGGAGACACCAGTTCAAAGTTTTCCTGAATCATTTTTTGAAATTAAGAATTTAAAAAAAATTGATCTTCAAGGAGTCAAGCATAGTCCAACCTTTAATCGAACAATGAAAGAACGTCTTCCCGATGTTGAACTATTGATTGATCCTCCGTGCGACTGCATGGAGTAAAATTTTCGTTGAAAACGAATTGAATGATCCTTTCAGTGCAACATAATTTCACAATTTTCGTCTGATTATGTGAAATTGATTACTTTTATCCTGCCTAAATACATACATTTTATGAAGAAGAGTTTGCTTCTATTGTCATTTTTAATGATAGGAACAATAAACGCGCTAGCTCAAAAGCCTGTATATCAAATTAATAAAATTGGAGAAAAGTATTCTCAATCTGATATTGAAGCGGCTTTTGAAAATTCGAATTTTTGTGGCTTGATCAATCCTGATCAGGATTATACAATTTTATTTGATGACGGAACTGAAGTTGTAATATTTTCAGCCCCCCTGGCTAAGGGATTTGATTCGACTTGTGTAAGAGAAAATAATAGTAAAGAAAACGATATCGTTTGGTCTATCAAGTCAGGTGTTTTGATGCGTCCAATGAGTGCCACATACAATAAAAAATCATGAGAAAGTTATATTCATTATTGATCATCGCCTTTGTAGGCGCAGGTTCTGCTTTTGCTCAGGGAGATAATTGTACTACTGCTACATCATTAGGCACTTTGCCTGCACCGGCAGCCTGTCCAACGGAAAATGGAACACCTGTCAACTTGGCAGGTACAACAGTTGGTGCCACTGCACCGAGTCCTTACGTTTACCTAGTGAACTGTTTAGGGGCTCCGGGTAATGGTGATGATATGGATGCACCAGCTGCAGATGTTTGGTATTCGTTTACGGCATCGGGTACTGTTTTGGATGTTGCGATAACTTCCTCCATGTCACAAATGAATGTCGCTTTGTGGACAGGAACTTGTGCTTCACTTTCCGGTGCTTTCTGTGACATCTCTGCAACTGGAAACTTGACTACAACGTTTGAACCTTTAACACCAGGTACTACATACTACATGCAAATTAGTGGCGGTAGTACCACAGACGTGAGTGCTTTCAATTTGACATTGGAAAACTATTTCAATTGTAATATATGTAATTTGCAATCATCTTTGACCGCAACCCCACCACCTACAAACGGATACTATGCACCAGGTACATCGGTTACTTTTTGTTTGACGGTTGAAGAATGGGATAATATCTCAAATAACTGGCTGCATGGCGTTATACCTACTATGGGTGATGCTTGGGACCTCATAACATTAAATGGCGTTAGTGCCCCGCCAGATTGTGGAGGTGGAGGTACCACTTATACATGGATGTGGCTGAATTCCAATACGTCAACGGCGACAGGTCTCGTAACAGGTGAAGGATGGTACGTGGATATTGATCCTAATGGGCCGACTCCTCCTAATGGTAATGCTGGAAACAACTTTGGAGATCCATGTTCAATTACTTCTTGGAGCGGTGCCGGTGGCCAATTCTGTTGGTCCGTATCTACAGTAGCTGTTTGCACCGGGAACTATGATTTAGGGATGGTAATAAATACCACTGCAGATGGTGAATCAGGTTCATGGTCATCTCTTGCATGTACTGGAGACCCTTCTCCTGCATTTTCTGCGACCCTGCTTTGTTGTGCTTCAATTGTTAATGCTGGTCCTGACCAAACGATCTGTTCTAACGCTTCAACCTCATTAAGTGGTTCGTATTCGAATACTACAGGAGCAGTTTCCTATGTTTGGACTGCTTCCCCAGCAGGAGCCCTTGCAGGTCTATCTAGTACAACTTCTTTAACTCCGACATTTACTCCTCCTGTTGGGATAACTGGTCCAGTAACATTTACATTGGCGGTTACAGATGACGCATGTACTCAATATGACGATGTGATCATTAATGTTACTGCATTACCAACTGCATCAATTTCTTACGCAGGACCATACTGTTCATCAGTTGCAACTGCCCAATCTGTTACGTTAACTGGAACTGGTGGATACACTGGTGGTACTTATTCCTCGTCTCCGGCCGGTTTGACAATTAATGCTTCATCTGGAGCTATAACGCCATCTACCACTACACCAGGTACATACACTGTGACGTATACAATTGCAGCGGCAGGTGGATGTCCGGTAGTAACAGCAACTACCACTGTTACGATAACAGCAGCACCGACCGCTACGATTGATTATGCAGATCCATTCTGTACGTCAAATGCAGGTCCTGCAGCAGTAACTATATCTGGAACAGGAGCATATACTGGCGGTACATACAGTGCAGGTGCAGGGTTGACAATTAATAGTGGAAATGGAAACATCACACCATCAACATCAACTGCAGGTTCTTATACTGTAACTTATACTATTCCTGCGTCTGGAGGTTGTGCTGCAATACCTGTAACTACTCCAATAGTTATTTCCTTGTTACCAACAGCCGCAATTGATTATGCAGATCCATTCTGTACTTCGATTACCACAGCACAAGGAGTTACTTTGACTGGAACAGGAGCATTTTCTGGTGGTACATATTCATCAACTGCGGGATTGACGATCAATACCGCGAACGGTTCAATTATTCCTTCAAGCTCAACAGCTGGAACTTATACTGTTACATATGCAGTACCATCGAATGTTGGTTGCCCAAGCTTTAATGTGACAACCTCTGTTGTAATTAACCCAGTTCCGGTATTTACTGTATCTGGAACTAGTCCAACAGTTTGTAATGGTACGGATGGTTCGTTATTAATCTCAGGTTTGGATCCTTCAACTGATTACAATGTTACTTATAACGATGATGGGACTCCAGTAGGACCAGGCGTAATGACGTCAAATGGATCAGGGGAAATTATTATTTCGGGACTAAACGCGGGGTCGTATGATAACTTTGTTATCTCATATGTGTCGACTGGGTGTCCTGCAACGGATCCAACTGCAGTAAGTTTGATCAACCCGGGAGCTCCTGATGTATTTGATATTGCAAATCAAATTTTATGTGATGTAGGTTATCAATTACCTGCCATTACAGGTACTGCACTTCAGAACCCTGGTTATTTCTCAGGACCTAATGGTACAGGGACTCAATATTTCGAGAATGATATAATTTCTGCCTCTGCGCTAATTTATATTTATGACGTAAACGGAGCTTGTACAGATCAAGAGAATTTTACTATTACAATCAATACAACTCCAACGGCTTCAATTTCATATACTTCTCCATGGTGTGAAGACAATACAAATGCACAAACAGTTACTTTAACAGGAACAGATGCATACACTGGCGGTTCTTATACTTCAACTGCTGGTTTGATAATCAATAGTTTCTCTGGAGATATTCTACCAAGTTCATCTACACCAGGAGCATATGTCGTTACTTATACTATTCCAGCTTCAGGAGGATGTGCCGCGGTTGATGTAACAACCAATGTGACGATCACCGAATTACCAACAGCGTTAATTGATTACGCAGATCCATTCTGTACAACAGATGCAACAGCTCAAGTTGTTACTGCTTCTGGTACTGCAGCATGGACAGGTGGTACTTATTCAGCGGGTGCCGGCCTTACGATAGATCCGGTATCAGGAGATATTGATGCTTCAACATCTACTGCGGGAGTATATACAGTTACTTATACAGTACCTGCATCAGGAGGATGTTCATCAGTACCTGCTACTACTTCAGTGACAATCACTCAAGGTCCTACTGCTGCAATTGATTATACAGATCCTTTCTGTACTGATTTTGCTGGAGCGGCTTCTGTTTCGTTGACCGGAACAGGTGCTTACACGGGAGGAACATATGCATCTACAGCAGGATTGACATTGAATGCTTCATCTGGTGATATTACACCATCAACATCTACTGCTGGATCATATACTGTTACCTATACTGTACCTGCATCTGGAGGATGTCCTTCTTTGGATGTTACAACACCAGTAATAATTACAGCGCTTCCAACAGCGTTAATTGATTACGCAGATCCATTCTGTACATCGAATGCAACAGCCCAAGTTGTTACTGATTCTGGTACCGCAGCTTGGACAGGTGGTGCTTATTCAGCGGGTGCAGGCCTTACGATAGATCCTGTATCAGGGGACATTGATGCTTCAACATCTACTGCGGGAGTTTATACAGTTACTTATACTATTCCTGCTTCAGGTGGTTGTCCTGCGGTACCTGTTACGACTGGAGTGACTGTCACTGAAGCTCCGACTGCTTCTATTTCATACAATACTCCATATTGTGAATCATTTGTTGGAACAGATGCAGTTACTTTATCAGGAACAGCAGCGTATGCAGGTGGTTCATTTGGTGCAGGAGCTGGTTTAACAATTAATGCCTCATCTGGGGTTATTGAACCTTCGACTTCAACTCCGGGTTCGTATACAGTAACTTATTCAATCCCAGCTTCAGGAGGATGTCCATCTGTTGACGTAACTGCTTCGGTTGTAATTAATCCTACACCAGTATTTACTTTGGGATCGACGGATCCAACGACATGTAATGGTTCGGATGGTACAATTACGATTTCAGGATTAGATGTGTCAACTGCCTATGGTGTAAGCTATGATGATGATAACATTAACTCAGGAGTACTTTCTTTAACCTCCGATGTTTCAGGTGATATTGTTATCACAGGCTTGAATGCAGGTACATATGATAACTTTACTCTTACATTAAATGGCTGTCCTGGGACAAGTTCTTCTGTAATTAACTTAAATAACCCAGGTGCGCCAATTTTGACAAATCCTGGAGTGCAGGTTGTTTGTGACTCTTATTCTTTACCTGCAATTTCGGGGACTGCATTAACAGGAAACGAATCTTATTGGACAGGAACAGGTGCAACGGGTACACAATTGGCTGTTGGTTCAGCAATTACATCGACTCAAACGGTTTATATCTACGATGTGAATGGTTCTTGTTCCGATGAAGAGAGTTATGTAGTAACTGTGAATAATACTCCAACTTTGACTAATCCTGGTGATCAGATTACTTGTGATAGTTATACTTTAGGAACTATTACAGGTTTAAATTTATCTGGAACTGAGGCATATTATGATGACTCTCAAGCAAATGGAGCTGTACAGATTTCAGGTAATATTACATCTAGTCAAACTGTTTGGATCTACGATGCTCAGGGAGCATGTTATGATGAAACATCGTTTGTTGTTACAATTAATACGACGCCAACAATAACTAATCCAGATGATCAGACAGCTTGTGATAGCTATTCTCTTGGAACGATAGCAGGAACTAATCTTTCTGGGAATGAAGCTTATTATGACGACTCACAAACAAATGGAGGAGTACAAATAACTGGACCGATCAATGCTTCCCAAACCGTTTATATTTATGATAACATTGGGATATGTTCAGATGAAGAAAGTTTTGTGGTTACAATAAATAACACTCCAGTAATTACAAACCCTGGCGATCAGGTTGCTTGTGCTAATTTAACTCTGGGAGCAATAACTGGAACTAACTTGAGTGGATCAGAAGCTTACTATAACAATAGTCAATCGAATGGAGGTGTTCAAATTTCAGGTCCGGTCACATCCTCTCAGACAGTTTATGTATTTGATTCAAATGGTGGTTGTACTGATGAACAATCGTTCTTGGTTACCATCAATCCATTGCCTAATGTAACGGCAGTAACTGGTGGTGGAACTTTCTGTGAAGGTGATCCGGTTAATGATGTCGCGGTTAATGTGACAGGTTCTCCTGTTTGGATTGTAACATATTCAGTGGATGGTGGAGCTGCCCAAACTGCTACTGGTTCTACTTCACCAATTCTGTTAGGTACGGCAGCCGGAGTTTATGATATCCTAGATATTGAAGATGCAAATTGTGTCAATACAGCAAGTGGTACTGGTACAATTGTGATCAATAATTGTGATTTCACCATCCCAACAGCAATCACACCGAACGCTGATGGTGTTCATGACGACTGGGAATTATACGGATTGGATGCTGCTTACCCGAACAACGTGGTAAGGATCTTCAACCGTTGGGGAGGTTTGTTGTATGAGCACGATTCATCAGTGGATGGTCCATATGACTCGAACAGATGGAAGGGAGACTACAATGGTGAGGCATTACCAGTTGGATCATACTACTACATCATCGAATTGAATGATGAGGACAAGAAAGTTGAATCAGGAGCGGTAAGTATCCTGTTAGAAAAATAAGAACTACTAACTACTAATAAGATAGAAAATGCGTAAGATAGCTTTAACACTGGCTTTAGGACTTACAACAGGTTTTGCGATGTCACAGCAGAATCCACAGTATAGTCAATACTTGCGAAATCAGTTCATGATCAACCCGGGCGCTGCTGGGGTGTATGACTTCGTTGATGTAACGATGAGTGGACGTTGGCAATGGATGGGTTTGACGGATGCTCCGAAGACAGCCTATGTATCGGTGGCATCACTGCTGAACTTTAAGAAGAGAACGCCATACAACCCTGCACTTCGTGTGAGCTCTGGTCCTGTAAGGAATCCAGAGATCAAGACCGGGAAGTTGAAGCATGCTTTGGGAGGGCAGTTGTTGGCAGATCAGTACGGTGCCTTCAGAAGAATGAATGCGAGCTTGACGTATGCGGTACACGTACCGATGTCAAAGAAGCTGAATTTATCATTGGGAACAAGGATCGGATTATCGAACAATACGTTTTTGCAGGACAAGGCTGTTGTGGGTAACATCATGGATGCTACGAACTATAACAACGCAACAGATAATGTATATGCAAATTTCTATTCAGGGAATTCAAGCATGAATATCCTTGACTTGGGCGTTGGGATGTACTTGTATTCAAAGAACGCGTTCTTAGGGATCAGTGGAGATAACCTTTCCAAGGACTTTGTAGAGTTCGGATCTGGAACAGCCAACTTCAATACACAGATGCACTTCAATATCACAGGAGGATACAAGTTCCCGATCAATGATAACTTGACGTTGATGCCGGCAGTATTGGTGAAGTATATGGCACCTGCTCCTGTATCGATCGATGGATCATTACAGCTGGAGTACAAGGAATGGTTGTGGATGGGAGTATCTTACCGTCACAAGGATGCGATGATCGGAATGGTGGGTCTGAATGTGAACAACAAGTTCAAGTTTGGTTACTCATATGATTTCTCATTATCGAGATTCAACCAGGTGAGTTCAGGAGGTCATGAGATCGTACTGGGCTTGATGCTTGGCAGAAGAGATTAAGGAAAAGCAAGGAAAAAGGAAAAAACCATTATCACAAATTTTATGAAGAAGCAACTTCTATTAGGTGTTGTAGTATTAGGCGCATTTGGAGCAAACGCACAATTTTGGAAGATCTCAGAACCGATGGTATTACCTGGGACGGTAAATACAGAGGCAGAAGAGAGTATGCCGGTTTTCTCCAAGGATAGCTCAATACTCTACTTCACAAGAACGTATGATGCATCAAACAACGGAGGAGAATACGATCAGGATATCTGGTACAGCCGTCGTCAGCCAAATGGAGAATACACAGAGTGCGAGAAGGTAAAGAACATCAACAACAAGTTCAATAATGCTGTATTTGGAGTTTCCAGAGACGGAAAATCGATCTACCTGTTGAATGCCTATGAAGGGAAGAAGGATATGGAAAAAGGGTGTGCGATCTCCATGCAAAAAGGCAATGGATGGGAGTCACCGGCACAGATCGAGATCCCTACTTTGGATATCGAAGGAGATTTCTACGGTTTCCATGTGAATGAAGATGAGAATATAATGATCATCTCCTACAAAGGACCAGGATCTGTCGGAGAGGAAGACCTTTACGTAAGTACAAAGAGCGGAGGAGCATGGAGTGCGCCAGTCCATATGGGTTCAACTTTGAATACAACTGGATTTGAGATCTCGCCATTCCTGAACAAGACACAGGATACACTTTTCTTCTCGAGTAATGGTCATGGAGGTCAGGGGGATGCAGATATCTTCTATTCAGTGAAGCAAGGTTCATGGACAAGCTGGTCAAATCCGGTGAATCTTGGACCAAAAGTAAACTCAGCGAAGTTTGATGCTTATTTCAGCTACAGTGGTAACATGATCTACTGGTCAAGTAACAAGGAATCAGAGAGAAGTGATATCTACATGGCTTACATTCTTACACCACCACCGGTATCGATCACATGTTCTTCAACAAACATGAGCTCATATGGAGTGAAGGACGGACGAGTAGATGCTACAGTGAAAGGTGGTGTTGAGCCGTATAGCTTCTCATGGACCAATGGTGGAACAACAGAAGATATCATGGGAGTAGGAGCTGGTGAGTACACAGTAACAGTAACGGATGCGGTTGGACAAACAGCAAGCAGTACATGTTCAGTTACAGAACCACCTGCACCGATGGATATCAGCCTAAAACACTTCTTTGATTACAACGCAGACAAGCTAACAGTAGAAGAAGGGAAGCTGAAAGAGTTTGTAAATGGAGTAGAGAAGATCGTAGCACAGGGAAGACCAATGGTAACGATCACGATCAACTCATCAGCGTCATACGTGCCAACAACAACATTCAAGACCAACGACAAGCTTGCAAAGTCTCGTGCTCAGCAGATCGAGAAGGAATTGAATCAGTACTTCAAATCAAAAGGAATGGATGCGAAGGTAAAAGTACAGATCATCGCTGCAGTGGTACAGGGTCCTAAGTACGAAGGAGACTTCGACAACCAGGATAAGTATCGTCCATATCAGTTCATCGAACTACAGACAAAATAAGATCAAAACAAACAAGATAGAAGCCATCCGAAAGGGTGGCTTTTTTAGTTGGATAAATGATCAGAAATTATTTCCCAGGTTTTAGTAGCGGCGATATCCCAACTGAAGTTCTTCGATCGTTCGATCCCACTTTCTGAAAGTTGTTTCCTTAATGACTCGTTGGATGACAATCTCTTCATGCCATCAGAAATCAATTGAATATTAAAAGGATCACAATAGATGGCAGCATCACCCGCAATTTCCGGCAATGATGTCTTGTCACCACTCAAGATAGGAATTCCGCATTTCATCGCCTCAACCAAAGGGATACCAAATCCCTCAAAATATGGAACATAACTTAAGGCACTGGCGGCAGCCACCAATTTTGCGAGCTCTGAAAGTTCCATCCGCCCTGTAAAAACGATGTCTTGTTTTCCTTTGATTGTCCCAAGTTCATTTTCATCCCACATTGCCTCACCAACGATCAATAATTTCCAGGTAGAATTTGTTTCGGTTTTAAATCGAATAAATGCATCTACTAATCGACGGATATTTTTGCGGGGGTGAATAGATCCTACATAAATGAAATATGGAGAACCTTCAGAATAGGTAGTCCTTATTTCAGTTATTAGATCATCTGACAATGGTCTAAAAATTTCAGAAGCACCATTCCAAACCACAGAAATCTTGTTTTCGTCTATTCGATATTTGGCAGAAATATCTGTTTTGGAATAGTTTGAAACTGTAAGGATATGATTAGCCTTTCTTGCGAATCTTGGAAAAAAATGTCTCAGATACTTTCGTGCGGCAAACGGAATATCTTCTGGATAATGCTCAAAATTAATATCGTGAATGGTGCAGATCTGTTTTACTTTCGAAGAAAGTGAAAGATATCCATCAGGTGAGAAGAACAGGTCGATGTTGTGTTTTTTCAAGGCCCGCTTTACTCCGATTTCGAACCATAAATAGAACAAAACAGGATGTCTTGCCGGCGGATTGATAATGACTGGAGTAACGTTATCTGAGAAAATGAAACGATGATCGAATTGCCTGTCAAAGAAGAAATAAAAGTCGATCTCTGGATGTGATTCAACTATGCGTTTTGTGACTTCGTAAGTATACCAACCAAATCCTTCCATTTTTCCGTTGAGGAGAAATCGGGTATTGATCGCTATTCTTGGTCTACTTTTCATTAAAAATTCAAGATGTAATTGCTTACCTTTTCTGTACCAATGGTAGTTGAAGGCCCATGTCCACAGTATATAGTCATATCCTCAGGAAGAGAGAACATTTTGTTCAGAATGATGGATTTTAAGGTTTCAAAATCACCTCCTGGCAAATCAGTTCTTCCAAAACTTCCTCTGAACAGAACGTCGCCATTGATCACAAAATTGTTTGCAGTATCAATAAAAACGACGTGTCCCGGCGCGTGACCTGGCGTATGCATTACTTTAAAGCAAATATTTCCAAATGTTAATACTTGTCCATCTTCGAGAAAGAACGTAGGTTCAGGAGATTTTTTGTAGCCTTCAAATCCATATAAATGAGCATAATTCTCTACTGATCGTAAGGTTGAAAGATCATCCCTATGAAGATAAAGCGGGATATCATATTTTGATGAAACGAATTGATTCCCCAGCACATGATCAATATGAGCGTGCGTATTTAATACTGCTCTGGGTTTGAATCCAGAAGATTCAATGTATTGAGTCAGTTCATTCTCTTCATGACTGGAATAGCAACCCGGATCGATGATCACACAATTACCTGATTCATCTGACACAACACTTGTGTTTTGTTGGAAAGCATTAAAAGTATGGATACTAACATTGATCATGATACAAAGTTAGATATATCAGTGAACTTATGGTGTGGTATCATTTTTGTTTTGCGCCAAATCATATCTTTGTAAAAAAAAATTAGTAATGAAAAGGTTATTTCCACTAGTAGTTTTGACAACCATGTTGTTTTCATGCGGTATTAAAGTTCCATACACCGTAGATATTCAAGAAGAGTTTGGTTTGGATGATCCGTCGAAATTAAAGAAAGTTCAGTTCTATACCTCTGCGACCGTAATCATGGAAAAGAGTAAAGCATCGGGTAATCAGGGGACTTCTGAATCGGGAGCGTTGGTTACCAATTCGAGTAAAGAAGAGAACAGGATCATTATTCCGATAAATACGAAGTGTATCTATGATGGTTTAGGAGAGAATGCAGAGCTGATCATACGATTTGAAACGGGAGTGAATAAGACATTGACTTTTGCAGCCCGCCCAAATCAACAAGGAAGTAAGTTTTATCTTGTTGCAGATTGGTCAAGTCAGAAAAATGGTAAGATCGACTATGGGAACGACGAGTATACAGTTTCATCAGCTTCAGGAAATACATATTTGATGGTTGTATTAAAGAAGCTTCAGAAAACGAAACGAAAAGATAGAATCGTTAGAGGTATGAAAGTTTGATCTTTTTGTAATGATAATTTGATCCCTGTTCAAAATTGAATAGGGATTTTTTTTTCAAACACATTATCTTTTGATGGCATTGAAATTATTTGAAATAACCCGATTTTTAGGTAAATTTGAGGCAACGGATGAGTGATTGCTACGTCATAATTTCGTGATGCGCTAAAAAATCATCAATACTGAAAATGAAAACTACTATACTAACGCTACTCTTAGCATTTGGATTGGCTGGCTTCAGTTACTCTCAGGAGTTGGAAAATGCCGGAAAAATAATCGAGGTTTATGGACAGGAATGGTATGATCAGAGGAGATCAGATAATCCCGACTTGTTAATCCTTATGGATAAATATGTTGATCATGGATTTTTTGTTCGTTCGGTCAGTGAAGGGAAGTATGAGCAGGAGCAGGAGCCAATTGAATTCATTCCGTTGACAAGCAAGACTGAAAGCTACATTACGGTAGAGCAATTTATCCAAGAAGTTGAATCTCCAAATTTCAACCCGCTTAAATATCGTTACTTCTCAACGAATGAAGCTCAGGTATACAAGTTAAAAGGTGTGAACAAGATCATTTATATCATACCACAAGAGGCAATTCTTTCAAAATGATCCGAACTACCATGAGACCTATTTTTAAAAATATTTCCAAAGTTGCAATAGCAACAATGTTTTGTGCCTCAACATCTTTGGCGCAGAATTACACTCCAAGTACTTCTACGACCATTAACACCTGTTCAGGAACGTTTTATGATTCTGGAGGTAATGGAGGTACATATGCTGTAAATCAATTGTATACTGTTACATTTTGCCCATCGACTCCAGGTGCAGATATGGTTTTGAACTTTACTTCATTCAACCTTGAAAATGCATTTGACTTCTTGACGGTTTATGATGGAAATTCAACAGCGGCTCCTACCTTAGGGACATACACTGGTACTACAAGTCCAGGACTGGTTACAGCTTCTCCAACGAACGCTTCGGGTTGTATTACTTTTGTATTTGACTCGGATGGGAGTATAAATAATGCGGGTTGGGCTGCAACTATTTCATGCTCAACACCATGTGTGGCTCCAATTGCTACAATTACAAGCACTACTCCTGCTGCTTCTGGTGGTATTATTAGAATTTGTCAGGGAGGAACTGTTAATTTCAGTGGATCAATTACGGGTGGTCCTGGTGGAGCTGATACCTATGCCTGGAATTTTGGTAACGGTGCCACTTCTACTCAGCAAAACCCAACAGCCACTTTCCCGAATGCGGGGAGTTACCAAGTTTCTTTGAATGGAACTGAAGGGGGTTGTCCTAACACTAATTCAGCTACAACAACAGTTCAGGTTTCTACTACGCCTACAATAACTCCCTCCGCTTCCCCAACCTCTATCTGTTTAGGACAATCGGCCAACTTGTCCTCAACTGTTGCGATGACTCCTTTTGTACCAAACTGTACTCCACCAGTTTCGGGTACGACATTCCTTCCCGACGGATCAGGAGTATCTTATTCGACAGCGATCAATGTAAATTGTTATAATGCCACACAAACAGTGACCTCTGTAGCTAATATTCAAAATATTTGTTTAAACATGGAGCACTCCTATTTGGGGGATTTACAGATTACGATCATTTGTCCTAATGGACAGTCAATGATCCTGAAATCCTATGCAAATGGGGGGAATGGAACATTCCTTGGTGGGCCGTATGATGGAGTTAATGATGCCACATGGGGACCAGGTGTAGGTTCGACCTATTGTTTTACGCCTTCAGCAGGTACATTATTAACCGCAGGAGCTACTCAAGCAGCTCCAGGGCCAACAGCTGGAAACTCAATAGTTCCAGGAAATTACATGCCAACCCAACCTTTTACTAACCTTATTGGCTGCCCTTTGAATGGGGCATGGGCGATTCAGGTAACAGATAACCTGGCATCTGATAACGGGTATATCTTTAACTGGGACATTAACTTTAACGTACCACCTGCAACAGGTAGCTTTACACCAACCATTGCTAGTCAAGGATGGACCGCTACTCCAGGATTAACTTCTACAGGTGCAACAACTGCAACTGTTACACCAACATCAACAGGATCTCAGTGTTATACATACTCGGTAACTGACAATTTTGGTTGTACTTATTCTCAGGTGCAATGTATCACTGTGAATCCGAATACTCCTGTGAACGCTGGTCCAGATGTAACTATTTGTGTTGGTCAATCAACTACATTGACAGCTTCTGGTGCTTCGACATACTCATGGAGTAATGGTCTTGGTGCTGGAAACCCTAAAATTGTGTCGCCAGCATCAACAACTACTTATACCGTAACAGGTACGAGTGCTTCAGGATGTGTAACTACCGATCAGGTAACGGTAACAGTTGTTCCACCTCCAACCGTCACAGTCAGTCCGAATGCCGCTATTTGTAGTGGTGCTTCAACAAACCTGACAGCTTCGGGTGCGACGACTTATTCCTGGTCACCAACAACAGGGCTATCACCAACAACTGGTGCCACGGTTACGGCTTCACCGACATCTACTACAACCTATACTGTAACAGGAACAACCGCAGGTTGTACCAATTCGGCAACAGTTACTGTGACAGTTAATCCACTACCGATCATAAACGCGGGTGTTGACCAGACGGTTTGTCAAGGAACAAATGTAACACTTACGGCAAGTGGTGGGTCAACATATACGTGGAATAATGGTGTAACACAGGGAGTTGCATTTACACCGAGTACAACAACAACCTATACTGCTACTGGAACGAGTGCTGCTGGTTGTACGAATACCGACCAGGTATTAGTTACTGTTAATCCGATTCCAGTTGTTAGTGCAGGACCGGATGTTTCAATTTGTTCGGGAGGATCAACCACATTAACGGCTTCGGGAGCTACAACTTATTCTTGGTCTCCGGGTGGTCAAACTACTGCTTCAATTACGGTATCTCCAGCATCGAATACTACCTATACTGTGACTGGAACAAGTCTTGGATGTACTGCATCAGATGCTGTTACAGTGACAGTTTCAGGTAACGCACCAATCAATGCTGGTCCGGATGTGTCTATTTGTGCCGGTGCTTCAACGACATTGACAGGAACGGGAGGAAACACCTATTCATGGGCGCCAGGAGGTCAGACGACAGCGGCAATAACAGTTACCCCAGCTACTACCACAACATATACGTTGACTGGAACAGATGGAAACGGTTGTATTGGATCAGACCAGGTTGTAGTAACAGTGAATCCTCTGCCAATCGTGAATGCAGGTGTGGACCAAATTGTTTGTACAGGTACTTCAGTAACATTGACAGCATCTGGAGCATCTACGTATTCTTGGAATAATGGAGTTACACAGGGTGTAGCCTTTACTCCAGCAGCTACAACAACATATACTGTTACAGGAACCACTGCCGCAGGTTGTACATCTACAGATCAAGTGGTTGTAACGATAAATCCACTTCCGACGGTAAATGCCGGAGTAGATCAAACGATATGTATTGGAGCTTCAGTAACGTTGACAGCATCGGGAGCATCGACGTATTCTTGGAACAATGGTGTCAATCAGGGAGTAGCATTTGCTCCTGCTGCAACAACGACATATACTGTTACAGGAACAAGTGCGGCAGGATGTACCAACACAGATCAGGTGCTTGTTACAGTAAATCCACTTCCTATGGTGAATGCAGGCTTAGACCAGACAGTTTGTTCTGGAACCGCAGTTACATTAACAGCAACGGGAGCATCAACTTACACATGGAACAATGGGGTTACACAAGGTGTAGCTTTTACTCCGGCAGCAACGACTACTTATACAGTTACCGGAACGGATGGTAATGGATGTACTAATACAGATCAAGTTGTAGTAACTGTGAATCCACTTCCAACGGTAAATGCAGGAGCTGACCAAGCAATTTGTATAGGAGCATCAGCAACGTTAGCCGCATCTGGGGCATCGACGTATTCATGGAATAATGGAGTTACACAAGGTGTTGCCTTTACTCCTGCAGCGACAACTACTTTTACAGTAACTGGAACAAGTGCTGCGGGTTGTACCAACACAGATCAAGTTGTTGTGACGGTTAATCCGTTACCAGCAATAAGTGCAGGCCCTGATGTATCAGTATGTACAGGGGGATCTGTAACATTGACCGGAACAGGTGGAGTTGCATATTCTTGGAATAATGGCGTGAATAACGGCGTGCCTTTTGTTCCTGCTTCAACAACCACATATACAGTAACGGGTACAGACGCTAATGGCTGTATCAACACGGATCAAATTACTGTGTCTGTATTAACAAACGCACCGATCAACGCTGGGCCAGATGTTTCAATCTGTAATGGACAATCGACGACTTTAACCGCGACCGGTGGGGTTACATACAACTGGAACAATGGTTTAGGAACAGGGAATAACTTTACAGTATCCCCAACCGGAACAACTACTTACACGGTTACAGGTACAGATGGAAACGGATGCACAGGAACAGACGCAATTACAGTTACGGTAAATCCACTTCCAACGGTCAACGCTGGAGCGGATCAGACAGTTTGTTTTGGAACGTCAGTTACTTTGACAGGAACTGGGGCATCCACGTATACTTGGGATAATGGCGTAACTCAAGGAGTTGCTTTCACTCCTTCAGTAGGATCTGTAGTTTATACGGTTACAGGAACAACTGCTGCAGGATGTACTGGTACGGACCAGGTAACCGTAACAGTGAACCCAATGCCTATAACAAATGCAGGAGCAGATCAAACGATATGTGCCGGGACATCAGTAACACTAACGGCAACGGGAGCAACGACTTATTCATGGAATAATGGGGTGAATCAAGGGGTGGCATTTACGCCTGCCTCTTCTACTACCTATACTGTGACTGGTACAACATCGGGTTGTACGATGACGGATCAGGTAACTATTACTGTGAATCCACTTCCAGTGGTAAATGCAGGAGCGGATCAAACCGTATGTAATGGTACATCAGTGACTTTGACGGCAACTGGTGCGACAACTTATACATGGGATAACGGTGTAACAAATGGAGTTCCATTTACACCTTTTGTAGGATCTATCACTTATAACGTAACTGGAACCACTGCGGCTGGATGTACAGCTACAGATCAGGTGATAGTTACTGTGAACCCTAATCCAGTTCCAGTTATTCAAGGACCTACGGAATATTGTTCTGGAAATACAGCAACGTTGTCAACATCAGTTGCATATGCTGGATTCACCTGGTCTACTGGGGCGACAAGTGCTACAGTGAACGTAACCACTGCAAATAACCCAATTTCGGTAACGGTTACTAATGCATTTGGATGCCAGGCTACATCTTCAACATTTACTGTTACAGAGAACAGTGTGATTACGGCTAACTTTACAGAAACAATTTGTCAGGGTCAGTCGGTTGTAATTCATGGAGTATCTCAATCTGTTGCGGGTACATACTCACAGAGCTTTACTTCTGTGTCAGGGTGTGATAGTATTGCCAACGTAACCTTGGTTGTGAATCCACTTCCAGGTGTGAACGCTGGATTAGATCAGACTGTGTGTACACCAACATCAGTTACGTTAACTGCAACAGGTGCTTCAACGTATGTCTGGAACAATGGCATCACTCAGGGAACACCTTTCACTCAGCCAGTTGGATCAACAACATATACTGTGACAGGAACTGATGTGAACGGGTGTATTAACACAGATCAAGTTGTGGTAACAGTTAACCCTTTACCGACAGTAAATGCGGGTGTTGACCAAGCACTTTGTATCGGAGCATCAGCAACTCTTTCAGGGTCTGGAGCTTCCACATATACATGGAACAATGGAGTAAGCAACGGAGTTGCATTTACACCTGCAGCTACTACAACCTACACAGTTACAGGAACTAATGCCAATGGTTGTACAAATACCGATCAGGTTGTAGTAACGGTGAACCCGCTTCCGAATGTGAATGCTGGAATTGATCTAACAACTTGCGTCGGAGGAAGTGTTACTTTAACAGCTTCTGGTGCGGTGAACTATTCGTGGAATAATGGAGTTACCAATGGAGTAGCATTCTCACCGGCTTCAACAGCAACTTATACTGCAACAGGAACAGACGCAAACGGATGTATTAATGCAGACCAGGTTGTGGTAACCGTTGCGGGATTACCAAACGTTAGTGCTGGTGCTGATATCACAGTTTGCCAGGGAAGTACTATTACGTTATCAGGTACTGGAGCCTCTTCTTATACGTGGAATAATGGAGTAACCAATGCAGTAGCATTCACTCCAGCAGTTGGAACCACTACTTATACTGTAACAGGTACTGATGGAGGAGGTTGTATCAATACTGACCAGGTAATTGTAACTGTGAATCCTCTTCCTTCAGTGAATGCTGGTCCGGATGTGTCGGTTTGTATTGGCGCTTCTGCCACTCTTTCTGGCTCAGGAGCAATAACATATACATGGAACAATGGTGTGAGCAACGGAGTTGCTTTTACTCCTGCTGCGACAACAACATACACTGTTACAGGAACTAATGCTAATGGCTGTACAAATACTGATCAGGTGCTGGTTACAGTTAATCCGCTTCCAAACGTTAACGCAGGTACTGATCAAACGATCTGTGTCGGTGCTTCAGTGACTCTTTCAGGAGCTGGTGCTGTGAACTATACATGGAACAACGGTGTAACGAACGGAGTAGCTTTTGCTCCTGCTTCAACAACAACGTATACAGTTACAGGAACGAATGCTAACGGATGTGTTAACACAGACCAGGTACTGGTAACTGTGAATCCACTTCCAACGGTGAATGCTGGTCCGGATGTAGCTGTTTGTGTTGGACAATCTGTGACACTTACAGGATCTGGTGCAGCAACTTACTCATGGTCTGGAGGTATTCAAAATGGTGTAGCCTTTACACCTGCAGTAACTACGACATATACTGTAACAGGAACTAGTGCAGCAGGTTGTACGAATACTGATCAGGTAACAGTGACTGTAAATCCACTTCCAAACGTGAATGCGGGAGTTGATCAGGCGATCTGTATTGGAGCTTCAACGGCATTATCTGGGTCGGGAGCAACAACATACACCTGGAATAACGGTGTTACGAATGGTGTTGCATTCGCTCCGATTGTTACAACAACGTATACTGTTACAGGAACGAATGCAAATGGATGTATCAATACCGATCAGGTAGTGGTAACAGTAAATCCTCTTCCAAACGTTAATGCTGGACCAGATCAAACGGTTTGTATTGGTACGAGCGTTACACTAACGGCGTCAGGAGGAACAACCTATACATGGAACAATGGTGTTACTCAAGGAATTCCATTTACGCCAACAAGTACGGCCACTTATACTGTAACTGGTACTTCTGCAGCTGGCTGTACGAATACAGATCAGGTAGTAGTGTCGGTTAATCCGCTTCCGGTGGTGAATGCAGGTCCTGATCAGACGGTTTGTCTAGGCACTGTAGTTACTTTATCAGGATCGGGAGCAGCTACATACAGCTGGTCAGGCGGTATTGCGAATGGGCAAGCATTTACTCCTGCTGCTGGTTCAATAACTTATACTGTGACAGGAACTGATGCAAACGGATGTGTCAATACGGATCAAGCAGTTGTAACGGTGAACCCACTTCCAGCAGTGAACGCAGGACTCGATGTTAGTGTTTGTGAAGGAGAGCAGGTTACATTAACAGCAACAGGTGCTCAGAACTTTAGCTGGACGGGTGGAGTAACTAACGGATTAACATTTACACCAGCAGTTGGAACTACAACTTATACAGTGACAGGAACAGATCTGAATGGATGTGTGAACACAGACGCGGTGAACGTAACGGTTAACCCACTTCCAAACGTGTTTGCAGGGAATAGTGTGGTGGTTTGTGAAGGACAGACAGTTATCCTCACTGCTTCAGGAGCCAACTCATACACTTGGACAGGAGGAGTATCTCAGGGAGTAGGATTTATTCCGGCAGTTGGAACGTCTACATATTCAGTTACAGGTACTTCAACGGCTGGATGTACAAACACTGACCAATTAGATGTAACAGTGAATCCACTTCCAATCGTATCATTCATGCCTGATATCACAATGGGATGTGTACCACAGACAGTTACACTTACCAACAGTACACCGAACTCACAAAACTGTGTTTGGACGATTAGTAATGGTACAACGGTATCAGGTTGTGGAGCAGTTCCGGTTACGTTTAATCAAGGTGGATGTTACGATGTTACCTTGACCACAACAAATACGGATGGATGTACGTCTTCATTCACAGCAAATAACTTGATCTGTGTTGAAGATTATCCAAATGCATCGTTCAATCCAAGTGAAACTCAAGTTTCTACGTTGAACACTGAAGTTTTCTTCGAGAATATGACGACAGGTGCGAATGTATATAACTGGACTTTTGGTTTTGATGATGTTGCTTCGACTGAAGAAAATCCATTGATCGTATTCCCGCAAGATGAAGGATATTACAATGTGACATTGATCGCATATTCACCTTTTGGTTGTGCAGATACGGCAAATACTACGATTCAGGTATATGAAGAATTGATCTATTATGTGCCAAACACGTTTACACCGGATGATGATAGCTTCAACCCTATTTTCCAGCCAGTGTTCACATCAGGATTTGATCCGTATGATTATTCATTATACATTTTTAACAGATGGGGTGAATTGATCTTCGAATCACATGATGCAACAGTCGGATGGGATGGAACGTATGGATCCAATGGAGAAATCGAAATGTGTCAGGATGGCACATATACTTGGAAGATCGAATTCAAGGTTACAAGATGGGATGAGAGAAAGCAAGCTTTAGGGCATGTTAATCTTCTGCGATAAATAAGAAATTGTCGATTTATGACCGACTTTTTAACTCATTATCCTTAACTGAAAGTTGTAAATTCTTCCATGAAGAAAAGGATTCGTCCGTTTGATCTTACGATCATCGTCATCAGTCTGGTGATCGGTATGGGTATATTTCGAACTCCTTCAGAGGTGGCTGAAAAAGCCGGATCAATTGAGATATTTTTTCTTGCATGGTTGGCAGGCTCACTAATTAGTTTTGTAGGAGCTTTGACCTTTGCGGAAATTGGTTCCAGGAAGCCAATGACAGGAGGGTTTTACAAGATCTTTTCAGTATGTTATTCTCCCGCATTTGCTTTCATGGTGAATTGGATCACTGTTATTTCAAATGCAGCGTCAACTGCAGCGGTGGCAATAATGGGATCTACCTACCTTGCCTCGGTTTTCTTTCCAGAAAGTGTTGCGACTTCCACTCAATTGATCGCGATAGTTACAACGCTCGGTTTGCTGGGGGTAAACTTACTGGGAATACGAGTGAGTGTAGCCGTGCTTAACACACTTATGATCCTTAAAATTCTTTTGTTGTTGATCCTTATTTCAGCAGTTTTTTTCATTTCCAAAGAATGGATCTCTGAAACACATATTGAATCTGTTACACATGCTACTCCTTCTTGGAAGTCTTTCATCATGTGTTTTGTCCCTGTCTTTTTCACATTTGGAGGGTATCAGCAAACCATGAACTTTGGAGGCGATATTGATAATCCTTCGAGGGTACTTCCAAGATCGATCTTCTATGCAATGATCGTAATACTAATCTTGTATCTAAGTGTGAATTACAGTTATTATAAAGTGCTTGGTTTGGAAGGGCTCGCAAATACAAAAACACTGGCTGCAGATACTGCGAAAGTAATTTTTGGCGATTGGTCTGGAATGATCATTTCAATTGTTATGTTTTTCGCAGTAATGACCTATGTGAATGTTTCTATAATGAGTAATCCCAGGGTGTATTATGCGATGGCTGAAGACAAGGTTTTACCTCCGTTATTTCTAAAAGTCAATGAAAAGACGAATGTTCAGACATATGGAGTAATTGTATTCTGCGGATTTATTTTTCTGACGCTCTTTTTTGTGAGCTCATTTCAAAAGATTCTTGAATACGTGATGTTTTTTGATAGCATTAGTTTAATAACAGCCGCCTCAGCCATTTTTATACTGAGAAAAAGAAAGGAAGGTGAGCACCTTGAGATCTTCAAGCTTAAAGGTTATCCATGGATACCTATACTGTATATTGCAGTGTATGCGGGGGTGAATTACGCGGTGTTCCTATCTAATCCCTCCGCGTTTATGTGGGGAGCGATCCTGTTTATTTCAGGGCTACCACTGTATTACCTTATTAGAGGATTTATTACTAGATCAATGAGAAGATAATAGCTCGGAATAATGAGTTTTTTGTCTGAACTGAAATTGTGTTTTCGAACCAGGTTGTTGATTGTTTCTCACTTTTATAGTGATCGAATCGAAGGTAAAAACTAATTGGTGTTTGCGAAATCTTAAAATATACTTATTGTAAAATAAACAATAAGTAATTATATTTGTTATTAGTCAAAATTAAGCGAAATGATACATCCATTTTATATAGTTATTTTCGGTGGTGATGGAGATTTATCCAAGAGAAAGATCATCCCTGCACTTTTCCAGAGATATATGGATGATCAGCTCACAATGAACTTTGAGATCGTTGTTATTGTTCGAAAAAAACATAATGAAGAAATTATAAATGAATTGAAAAAATTTCTTCCGACGGATGCCATTTCTTCCGAAAACATGGCGAGTTTCATTGATCGACTTAAGGTAATTTGTTTACCTGTCAATTCAGTTCAGGCATACAGTCCGTTAAAAGATTTATTGGAAATTAATCCAGATTGGCAGAGAGTCTTTTATTTTTCGGTGCCATCCTCCGCTTATGGAGAGATTTGTGCTGCGCTAAAAGAAACCGACCTTATCCATAAAAAAAGTAAGGTGGTCATTGAAAAACCTTTGGGACATGACCTCAATTCAAGCAGGAAAATTTCAAATGTAATAGGCCAAAGCTTCAAAGAAAGTCAAATCTTTCGAATAGATCATTATCTGGGGAAAGAAACTGTGCAGAATTTGATGGTATTGCGTTTTGCAAATCATTTGTTCGAAAAATCATGGAACGGAGATAATATTGATAACATCCAGATTACCGTTTCAGAAAGTTTAGGCGTTGAAAATCGTGCAGGTTATTATGACAAAACAGGAGCTTTATTGGATATGGTGCAGAATCACCTCCTTCAATTATTATGTCTGGTAGCCATGGAGCCTCCAGCGAGCCTGGATGCTAATTCAGTTCGAAATGAAAAATTGAAGGTTCTACAATCCCTTAGAAAATTCGATAAAGACACCATTCAGCAACAGATTGTAAAAGGACAATATACAAGAGGGAAAATTGGCGAACAAAGAGTGAATTCTTATTTGGAAGATATTGATCAGTACTCCTCCGATACAGAAACATTTGTTGCAATAAGAACCTACATCGACAATTGGAGATGGAAAAATACGCCGATTTACCTAAGAACAGGTAAGCGAATGAAAAAACGGTATTCAGATATTGTGATCAATTTTAAGGAGATTGCTCACAATATATTCCCTGAATCTCAGCACGCACTGCAGAACAAGCTCATCATTAGGTTGCAACCTGAAGAGAGGATCGAATTGGTTCAATTAAGTAAAGTTCCCGGACCAGGAGGATACCGATTCAAACCGATTTCATTGAAACTTGATTTTGTAGATTCTTTTGAAGAACGTATGCCGGATGCATATGAGCGTTTGATCATTGACGTACTGCGAGGAAACCAGACTTTGTTCATGAGAAATGACGAACTTGAAGCCGCATGGATCTGGATAGAGTCTATTACAAAAAACTGGATTGACAATGTACCTATTGATTTATACGAATCAGGAACATGGGGACCAGGAGATAAAATATTGGAAAAAGGAGTGCAATGGCAGACGAAATAAAAATAAATGAGTTTGACAATGCAGACTTGATGTTTGACATTCTGGGAGATATGATTTCCAGGGAAATAAAACATGCGTTAAGGGAGAACAAAAAATGCAATGTTCTTCTATCTGGAGGTAGTACACCTAAACCATTGTATTTGAGACTTGGTAAAGAATCATTCAAGGGTAATCCAAATCTCCAATATGGACTGATCGATGAAAGATTTGTTGAGACCAATGATGGAAACAGTAACGAAAAAATGATAAAAGAGTGTCTGGGAATTGAGTCTGACATCAAAGGGATGATATATCGTTTGGATAGTTATCAGAAAAATCTTGAATTGGTAAACGAGGCATATGTTCCTTTTAAACAACGCACTGATTTATCAATTCTGGGAATGGGTACTGACGGCCATACGGCTTCCATTTTTCCCGGGGATGAAAATTCTGAGCTCCCGAGAAGATCAAATGACAAGGAAGTATACAATACGAATGCACCTATCTCGCCAACAAGGAGGATTACATGTAGCAAAGAATTAATATGTGATTCAAAGTTTATTTATTTGATCATTACCGGAAAGGATAAGAAGAAAGTTTTGTTGGACAATGAAAGGGACCTTCCGATCCATGACATATTGAAACAAAGACCTGATATACATATTTTTTATGCAGATAAATAGAAAAATTGAAGAGATAACAGATAGGATCCGATCAAGGTCAGAGAAAGAAAGGAATAACTATTTAAAAAAAATAGAGAGTAATTTCAAACCTCTTTCATACAGATCAGAATTGTCTTGTGGCAATCTGGCGCATGGTTTTGCGGGATGTGGTGAAAAGGATAAAAATACAATCGCTGAAGGTAAGCTTCCAAATATCGGATTAGTTACTGCATACAATGATATGCTATCCGCTCATAAAACCTACGAGGATTATCCTAAACTATTAAGGAAATTTGCCAATGAATGCAATGCTACTTTGCAGGTGGCAGGAGCGACTCCTGCAATGTGTGATGGAGTCACTCAGGGAAAAGAAGGGATGGACCTTTCTCTGTTGAGTAGAGATGTGATTGCATTCTCGACTGCTATTGCGTTGTCCCATGATATGTTTGATGGTTCAATGAACCTGGGGATTTGTGACAAAATTGTTCCGGGTTTAATGATTGGTAATTTAAGTTTTGGCCATTTGCCAGGAATTTTTGTTCCGGGAGGGCCTATGGAAAGCGGAATACCAAATGAAGAAAAAGCGAGGATCAGACAGTTGTTCGCTGAAGGGAAGATAGGAAGAGAAGAGTTGTTAAAAGGAGAATCTGATTCATACCATTCTCCTGGAACTTGTACTTTTTATGGAACTGCCAACTCCAATCAAATGCTCATGGAGATCATGGGTTTACAATTGCCTGGAAGTAGTTTTGTAAATCCTGGAACCGATTTGAGAAATGCCTTGAATAAGGAAGCGGTAAGTACACTTGTCAATAACATCAATCAGAAAAGTTTAGAACATACAATTGGATTTCTAGTCAATGAAAAAACGATTGTAAATGGTATTATTGGATTACTCGCTACGGGTGGTTCAACGAATCATACATTGCATATACCCGCTATCGCTAAAGCGGCCGGAATTATTATCGACTGGGATGATTTTTCAGAGTTGTCGGAGATAGTGCCATTACTCTGTAGAATCTATCCAAATGGTGCAGCAGATGTAAATCACTTTCATGCTTCAGGAGGAATGGGATACCTGATAAGAACATTATTGGAAAGTGGATTGTTACATGAGGACGTAATGACAGTGAAAGGAAAAGGGTTAAACTCTTACACCAAGGAACCGAAAATAATTAACGGTGAACTGGAATTTGTAAATGGGTCTGAACAATCTTTGAATGAGAGTATTCTGCGTTCTGTGAAGAATCCGTTTTCTCCTACTGGAGGAATAAAAGTTCTTAAAGGAAACATTGGTACTTCAGTAATAAAGACATCAGCCGTGGATCCCGAAAATCTTATTGTAGAAGCAGAGGCAATTGTCTTTGATGATCAGGATGACCTTATTAAGGCATTTAAAAATGATGAGTTAAATAAGGATTTTATTGCGGTGATCCCTTTTCAGGGTCCAAAGCACAAAGGTATGCCGGAGCTGCATAAATTGACGCCTTCTCTGACAATTCTAATGAAAAGAGGGTATAAAGTTGGACTTGTTACGGATGGCCGAATGTCTGGTGCTTCTGGAAAAGTTCCTTCGGCCATTCATTTATATCCGGAGGCTTCAGAGGGTGGAAACATTTCAAAAATTCAAACAGGTGATCTTATCCGATTGGATGCTGAAAATGGAGTGGTTGAGTGTTTAGAGAAAGGGTTCGATAATAGAGCGACTCGAATTGTACCTTATGTCCATGAAAGTCATGGTAGAGAATTGTTTACAAAACTAAGAACCCTGATTAGCAGTAGCGAAAGTGGGGCGAGTCTATTTTAAAAATTATGCAGAATAATATACTTGATATTCTTGAACGCAATCCGATCATTCCGGTTGTTTCGATCCATGAGGAAAGTGAAATAGATAAAGTCTATTCTGCCCTCAGTGCCAAGGGCATCACTTGTATTGAAATTACACTTAGAACTCCTTATGCCTGGGAAGCAATCGCTGAATTTAAAAAGAGGTATGGCAAAAGCATGGATGTCGGTGTTGGAACGGTAATTTCAGTTCAACAGATCAATAAATGCGTAGATATGGGGGTGGCCTTCATGGTAAGTCCGGGTTTGACATCTACAATGGTTCAAAATCTTGAACATAGCGGAATCCCATTTATTCCGGGAGTCGCAACTCCAAGTGAAATAATTCGTGGTATGGAGATCGGTTGGAGGTATTTCAAGTTTTTCCCTGCTAATCTATATGGAGGTATTGAAGCCTTAAAATCGTATGGGTCAGTTTTTAATGAAGTTAAATTTTGTCCTACAGGAGGAATAAATGAAAGTAATCATCAAGAATACCTTTCCTTGGATAATGTCATTTCGGTTGGAGGCAGTTGGGTAATAAAATAATTAATGGAAAAAGTAAGAATAGGTATAAACGGATTTGGTCGAATTGGCCGAATGGTTTTTCGCGCTGCCGTGAATAACCCAAAAATTGAAATTTGCGCGATAAATGATTTATATGATGCTGATTATTTAGCATACATGCTCAAATATGACTCAACTCATGGTTTGCTTGAAGGAGTAATAGAGAGTGTCAATGGGGATTTGTTTTACAATGGTAATAGGATTAGGATTACCAACAAAAGGGAAGCCAGAGAAATTGGTTGGGGAGAAGTAGGAGTAAATTATGTTGTTGAATCTACAGGTGTAAATCTTACGTCAGAAAAAGCAAATGAGCATTTGATCGCTGGTGCTCGAAAAGTTATTATGTCAGCCCCCCCTAAAGACGATACACCTTTGTATGTAATGGGTGTTAACCATCACAATTATAGTGGTGAAATAAACATTATTTCAAATGCATCCTGCACGACGAATTGTTTAGCACCCATAGCTTTTGTTTTAAATGAGAATTTTGGGATAAAGTCTGGCTTAATGTCAACTGTGCATGCTGTTACCGCAACTCAAAAACCAATTGATAGTCCGTCAAATAAAGATTGGAGAGGAGGAAGGGGTGCGTTTCAAAATATTATTCCATCCACTACCGGAGCGGCTGCTGCAATTGGTAAAATTATACCAGAATTGAACGGTTGTCTCACCGGAACTTCCTTTCGAGTTCCTGTATCGAATGTTTCATTGATCGACTTTACAGTTAATTTAAAAAAACCAACGACGTATGATGAAATCAAGAAATCCATGAAAGAAGCATCTGAAAAAAAATTATCGGGCGTTTTAGGTTATACTGAAGAACCTGTTGTTTCATCAGACTTCATCGGAGATAAAAGGATTTCCATTTTTGATGCGAATGCCGGTATGATGTTAGGGGATGATTTTGTCAAAATTGTTTCGTGGTATGACAATGAAGCAGGTTATTCAAACAAGTTGCTGGATTTGATTCAATATGTGCATGGAAAAAGTTTGATTTAATTGACTTATTGTAAATAGTAAAATAATTAATTATATTCGTTCCTACAACTTAAAAGTATGAGACAAATACTGATCTATTTTGTACTGGTATGTTCATTCACTGTTCAGTCACAAATCAATGTTAGTGGTACTGTCACCAATGAAAAAGGTGAAGCAATGCCATTTGTTACAGTTAGCGTAAAAAGCAAGAACAAGGGTACAAAAACCGATTTTGATGGAAAGTATGTGCTTGAGGGAGTATCAGAAACAGATACAATCTCTTTCTATTTCATCGGTTACCAAAGGTATGAAAGCCTTATAGGATCAAATACAAAGTTGGATGTCGTTTTGATTTCGGAGGCACAGGATCTTGAAGAGGTAGTTGTTGTTGGATATGGTGAAGCGAAAAGCAAAGAATTTACCGGTGCAACTTCTAAAGTGCAGGGCGATGATGTTGAAAAAATGAACGTCTCCAGAATGGATCAGGCACTTCAAGGACAAGTATCCGGGGTTACGATCAGTACCAATTCAGGTTCTCCTGGAGGAAGCGCAAACATTCGAATAAGAGGGCTCTCTACGTTTGGTGATAATGATCCGTTGATTCTGGTTGATGGTGTCGTATATGATTCAGAAGGATTGAACGCATTGAATCCTGCGGATATTAAATCGATCAATGTACTGAAAGACGCGACAGCTGGAATCTATGGAGTTCGTGCTGCAAACGGGGTCATCATTGTAGAAACAAAACAAGGAAGGATCAATGCCAAACCAAGAGTAGAATACAACGGGTATTACGGAATTCAGACGACCGCTAAAAGACTGGACTTGTTAAACGCAAGAGAATATGCAGTAATAAAGAATGAAATGTTTGGATTGGGTGGTCAGCCTATGCCATATGTTAATACTGAATTAGGAGAGGGAACAAATTGGCAGGATTCAGTTTTTCAAAGAACTCCTGTACAAAGTCATAATATTAGTTTGACTGGTGGAACAAATACCACCAAATATTCTCTTGGTTTAGGTTATTTTGATCAGACAGGAATAGTTGGTGGAGAGAAAGCTAATTTCTCTCGTTACAATGCTCGATTGAACTTCCAGACTGAACTTTCGAAGAAAATGGATTTCAATTCTGTATTCCTTTACTCAAATGATTTTCGCAGTACGTTACCGGAGAATGGAATTGGATCAGTTTTATACAATACCATTAATGCATTCCCAGATGAACCCGTTCACACACCGGACGGTAATTATTCTTACCTTGAAGAAGTTAGTGACATCATTAATCCAATTGCTCAAATCAACAATCAATACAATGGGAGCATTGCGAATAAATTTGTAGGTAAGGAAGAGCTCGTTTATACCTTCAACGATCATTTAACTTTTACGAATAGATTCAACTATAATTATGCTCAGGTGAACACGAAAGTGTTTTCTCCATTGGTATGGTATGGGGATGGTAAGTATGCAAACACTGCATTGAATGCTAATCTTGAGTCTCCATTAGTAGAGATTGCTGAAGATGTGTTTATTGAAAGGGGTGCGGCTGTGTATGAAGAAAGATCATCTTTCACAGACCTCACCTATGAGAGTTATTTGAATTATGATAAGATTTTTGATTCTGTTCATCGTGTGAAGGGAACAGGAGGTATTAGTATATTCCAAAGGAGAGGAGAATCTCTTAACGGGACAGCATTTAATATTCCGAACAACTCAATAGAGTATGCTGATATTTCTGCAAATACTGCCGATGGTGGGTACCTGAACAACACAGGTTCATGGGAATTCACCGAAAGATTACTGTCGGCATTTTTAAGAGCTGAATACTCTTATAAATACAAATATTTATTCTCCGCTATTTTGAGAAGGGATGGATCAAGTAAATTTGGTCAGAACAGTCGATATGGGTTTTTCCCTACTGTTTCGGGAGCATGGCTATTGTCTGACGAAGACTTTTTCAAACCGAAGTGGATCGACTTGTTCAAGATCAGAATGAGCTATGGTATTTCAGGGAATGATCAAATTCCAAATTTCGCATACAGAGCCTTACTGAATGGCGAAGGAGTTTATGTATTTGACGATGTCATCACACAGGGAGTGGCAATTGGAAGACCAGCTAACCCGGATTTAAAATGGGAGACAACACGCCAGTTCAATGTAGGTGTGGATCTAACGTTTTTAAAGAACATTGATTTTACCGCAAATTATTTCATCAAGAATACTTTCGATCTTTTATTCCAACCTGAGGTTACAGCAATTCTTGGTTCATACGGCCCCGGTGGTTATCCACCGATCATCAATGCTGGTGATGTAAGTAACAAAGGATTTGAATTCGACTTAGGCTACACAACTGATACCAAAAAGGATTTTGTAACAGGGTTCAACTTTACGTATACCATGGTAAATAACGTCGTTATGAGTGTTCCGGAGGGAGTAGATTATATTCCGGGAGCAAGCTTCGGGGTTGGTGGTGATATTGCTACACGATTCGAGCAGGGATATGAAATCGGCTATTTCTTTGGTTATGAAATGGATGGAATTTTCCAAACTCAGGAAGAGATTGATAATGCTGCCGTATATCAGGAAGGGGCAAAACCTGGAGATATTCGTTTTGTCGATCAGAACGGCGATGGGATCATCAATTTTAACGACGATTCAGATAAAACGAATTTAGGTTCTCCAATTCCTGATTTCACAATGGGTCTTGCTCTAAATATGAAATACAAGGCATTCGACTTATCGGCAAATTTCTATGCTGTTATAGGTCAGGAGATCATCCGAAACTTTGAAAGACAACAACCTTATGCGAATCAATTGGGTTATATAATAGATCGTTGGACAGGACCAGGAAGCACAAATGAGCATCCGAGAGTGACTACCGAACCAACGAGAAACACAGTCTTTTCGTCCTATTTTGTGGAGGATGGATCATTCTTAAGAATGAAGAACATTCAATTGGGCTATAAGTTGCCAAAGAAGATATTGAAGAAAATGAAAACTGAAAACTTGAGAGTGTACGTTTCTGCGAATAATCTATTCACATTAACGAAATATCAAGGTTTTGATCCAGACATTGGGTCAGCAGGTGTATTGGCAGCAGGTGTGGATTATGGTTTATACCCGCAGGCAAAGTCGTACATGGTTGGATTACAAATTGCATTTTAATATGAAGAAGGGAATACTTATCGTTACTATCGGATTATTTGGGGTCATCTTTTCTGGATGTGAAAAATTCCTGAATGTTGATCCGCCTTATACCCAAGATGCGGAAAACTTCTTTGAGACGAAGGAAGATTATGAACGTGCATTAGTCGGGGCGTATGATCTTTTGCAGGGATCATTTTTATCACTCTGGATTGGTGAAATAGCATCCGACAACTCTATTGCGGGAGGAGAAAGTGTAAATGACTCTCAAGGCCTTCATCAAATCGATGCAATGTCACATGGGGCTGTGAATAATGAGCTTCGAAATATTTTTCGTTGGAATTATGCTGGAATCACTCGAGTGAATTACATCATGGAAAACAAGGATAAAATTGATTTTCCGGGGAAAGGAGAATTGATTGCTGAAGCACGTTTTTTGAGAGCGTATTACTACTTTGAACTGGTAAAATTCTTTGGAGATGTTCCTTTAATCATTGATAAAAGAATAGGAATAGAAGAGGCAAGAAATATTCCAAGATCTCCAGCTTCAGAGGTGTATGCTCAGATAGAGGATGATCTGATCTATGCAGCATCCGTATTACCATGGACATCATCAGTCAAAGGAAAAGCTTCCAAAGGAGCAGCTTTAGCACTCTTAGGTAAAGCATATTTATATCAGGGAAAATATTCAGAAGCGGCTAATACCTTGAACGAAGTTAAAAACAGTGGTGTTTATGCTTTGATCAGTGATTATGAACAATTATTTTCAGTTTCGAATGAAAATAATTCTGAGACAGTTTTTGATATTGAATATTCAGGATTGGAAGGTGGAAGTTATGGATGTTTAATATGTCTTGAAGGAAATGCAGCTCCTGGATTTCATGGTATTAGGCAATACAATGGTCCAGTTTATGGGGATGGTAACAGCTACAATCTCCCAACTCAAGATCTGTATAACGCATTCAACTCGTCAGACCCAAGAAGAGGATATTCTGTTTTAGATATCGAGGCTTTTATTGCCGCTCAGCCAAATCCTGAATCAATTTCTTATGCGATAGGCGCAGGCGGTCATACCGGATATTACAATAACAAGTACATTAAGCGTCAGGGAGAAATAGGATTGCCAGATAATGACCTGACAAGTCCAGTTAACTATAGAGTGATTCGCTATGCAGATGTGCTTCTAATGCTTGCTGAAGCTAATTTTCAACTTGGTAATCAATCCACTGCGCAACAGCTGGTCAATTCAATTAGAAGCAGGGCTGGAATACAGGGGATTCCGGTAAATTCATTGAATGTTATATACAATGAACGAAGATTTGAATTATCGGGTGAGGGTCATCGATTTTTTGATCTTGTACGAACTGGACAAGCGTCAACAAAAATTTCAGGCTTCGTGCCAGGCAAACATGAATTATTTCCAATTCCTCAAGTTGAGATCGACCTGGCTGGAGGCACTTGGTCACAAAATCCAGGATATTAATTTTTAAGTTATGAGAATTTCGATTTTTATTATAGTCGCCCTTACTTTGTTCTCTTGCACAAAGGATCCTATAATGGGATCTGCTCCGACTTCTGCGGATGCACAATTCACTTATGCTGTCTCCGCTGCCAGTGATAATATTATTGAATTCGCTGCGGCAAGTGAAGACAAGCAATATCTTTGGGATCTTGGCAATGGAATTAAAAAGCAAGGAGCTAATATAGTTGGGGAGTATCCATATGCAGGGACGTACATTGTAAAGCTAACTGTTTTTGGACAAGGTGGTAGTGTTAGTTCTACGCAGACGATAACCATTGATCAGGATGATTTATCATTGTTGAACAACCCAATTTACAATATGTTAACCGGTGGTGTATCAGGACCTGGATTCAAAGTTTGGCATGTTGATTCCGCAGCAGTTGCTCACATTGGTGTAGGGCCAGACCCTGAAAGCGCAGCTGGTGCAATTCCTGAATGGTGGTCAGCAAATCCCAATGAAAAACCGGGGTGCGGAATATATGATGATAGTTATGTCTTCCATTTGAACGCCTTCAAATTTGACATGATTACCAATGGAGATGTGTACATTCATAATAGTCTTTCTTCGACTTTTCTAGGTTCGTTCCAGAATTTATTTGATTACACGGCACCCTACACAGACCAACTCAATGAATCATGGCAATTAACCGAAGGAACCCAAAATTCAATTTCAATTTCGAATAATGCATTCATAGGGTTTTTTACAGGCGTTCGAACATACAATATCTTAGAAATGACAGATACAACAATGCAGTTGCAGTACAAGCATCATGAAGGTGGTTTGTTGTGGTATTTGAAACTAAAAAGCGAATAATTAAAATGAAAAATCTTCTATCCCTTCTGGCATTAATGCTTCTAATCTCGGCTTCATGTGTAAAAGATGAAGTGGTTCCTAATCCTGTAGATCCCTCTAATCTGCAGGTCGATATTTCTCATACCAGTGGCGATGTTACAGTCAATGCTTCTGCAGATAATGCAAACTTCTATACTATTGTATTCTATGATCTTACGGATACAGTTTGGGTAGAGACACAGACAGGTACTGCAAATTATACATTTGCTCAGTCAGGTACTTACAAAATTACGGTAAGAGCCAACACAACCCATTTAGACTTTATTGAAAGTTCTGAAAATGTGGTAATTTTTGTGGACCAAACACCTTCGGGAGCACCTTCTTCCGGATATGTTTCTTCATCTTCTTATCCAGGATACACGTTGGTATGGAGTGATGAGTTCAATGGAACGACTTTATCGCCAGATTGGACATTTGACATTGGTACTGGATCATCCGGTTGGGGGAATAATGAACTACAATATTACACAGATCAAAATTATTCGTTGAACAGCGGATATTTAGAAATTCATGCAAAGTCAGAAACCTTCAATTCACAGGAGTACACTTCAACACGTTTGAAAACACAAGGGCTGAAATCATGGAAATATGGAAGGGTTGATGTTCGTGCTGCACTCCCTTATTCAAAAGGTATTTGGCCGGCTATCTGGATGTTAGGGGATAATATAACATCTACCGGGTGGCCGTCTTGTGGAGAAATAGATATCGTTGAACTAATCGGTGGAGATGGATTTAATGATAGGACGGTATATGGAACAGCACATTGGGAACAAGCAGGGCATGCACAATATGGCAACGATTTCTCATTGGCCGCTGGTAAGTTTGCGGATGAATTTCATGTATTTTCAATTATTTGGGATGCTAACTCAATTAAGTGGCTAGTGGATGATGTTCAATACAGCCAGATAGATATTACGCCAGCTGAATTAAGCGAGTTTCAAGAGAATTTCTTTTTAATTCTTAACGTGGCAGTTGGTGGTAATTGGCCAGGAAGTCCCGATGCAACATCTGTTTTTCCTCAGACCATGTATGTTGATTACGTACGTGTATTTCAATAGAAAAAATGAAAGGTGCTGTACAACTTTTAGTCTCATCGTTGACTGTCATTTTATTCTCTTGCGGTGTAACGAGCCCTATTATAGTTACAGTTGAAGAAAATACACAGCTTGACCCAATAGAAGCTTTACTTTCCAAAATGACTGTAGAGGAAAAAGTTGGTCAGACTTGTCAGATTACACTCGATGTGATCACAAAATTTGAAAACGATAGAGCTGTTTCTCCAATTGAATTGAATGAGAATAATTTAAAAGAGGCCTTGCTGAAATACAAGGTAGGATCTGTGCTCAATGTTGGTTATCATACCTTAAGTCAGGAAGAATGGAGTACAGTATATAAATCTGTGCATCAGCACTATTTATCTGGTCAAACTAAGATCCCTGTCATATATGGAATTGACGCAATACACGGGATGAATTATGCCAAAGGCAGTACATTATTTCCACAGGAAATTGGTTTAGCGGCGACATGGAATACTGATTTAACAAAACGAGTTGCTGAAGCAACAGCATATGAGGTAAGAGCCTCTGGTATTCCTTGGAATTTTTCTCCGGTGCTCGATCTTGGAAGACAGCCACTATGGTCAAGACACTTCGAAACATTCGGGGAAGATCCTTATTTATGTGCTGAGATGGGAAGTGCTATGATAAAGGGGTATCAAGGTGAAAATGCTGACAACATTGACTCCCTGCATGTGGCTGCGTGCATGAAACATTTCGTTGGATACAGTGCTTCTTTCAGTGGAAGAGACAGAACACCTGCTTGGATCCCTGAGAAATATATGAGAGAACTGTATTTGCCATCATTCAAAAAAGCAGTTGAATCAGGAGCATTAACTGTGATGATCAATAGTGGAGTTGTAAATGGAGTGCCCGGCCATGTTAATTATCATCTTCTCACCGAAGTATTAAAAGGTGAATTTGGCTTCGAAGGTTTTGCTGTTTCCGACTGGGAAGATTTCATAATGCTGCACACTGTGCATAAGACTTCATCCACATTAGAAGATGCATTTATATCTGCTTTTAACGCAGGTGTGGACATGAGTATGGTTCCTTTGAGTCCTCAATACAAAGAGTATTGTGAAATAATGGTCAAGGCAGTTAATGAGGGTAAGATCGATACCGAAAGACTTAATGATGCGGTAAGACGAATATTGAAGGTGAAACAAAAATTAGGATTGTTTGAGCTTCAGAATTTTGAGATCAAGGATTACCCAAATTTTGCATCTGAAGAATTTAAAGCGTTGGCTGAAAAAGCAGCATTGGAGTCCATCACTTTATTAAAAAACACGAATAACATATTACCTCTTAAAAAGAATCAGAAAGTGTTAGTTGCGGGACCGACATCAGACAATCTCGTTTATCTTAATGGCGCATGGACACATACCTGGCAGGGGGCTGATACAAATTTCAATACAGTAGGTTGTAAAACTATAAAGCAAAGTTTTGAATCATTCCTGGGAAAGGGAAATGTTCTTTTTTCCAAAGGTGCAGAGCTGTTCTATGAAAGTGGATTTGAAAAAACCCGCAACCTGGATCTTGATGACTACAGGAAAAAGGCAAAAGAATCTGATATAATCATTTTGTGTTTGGGTGAATCCCCGTCAACAGAAAAACCAGGAGATATTCATTCCTTGAATCTTGACAAGGAGCAATTGATCCTAGCTGAAATTGCATATGAACTGGGAAAACCCGTAGTCATTTTATTACTGGAGGGTAGACCGAGAATCATCAGAGAGATTGTAGATAAGTCTGGAGCAATCGTACAATGTTATTTACCAGGAGATTACGGTGCAAATGCGATCGTTAAGCTGTTATACGGTAAGGAAAACTTCTCAGGTAAGTTACCATATACCTATCCTAAATATGATGGTGTAATAGAGTTTTATGATCACCCAAAGAGTGTGGATAGATCTAAATCAGGTGATTTTAGCGCATACGATCCTCAATGGGATTTTGGATATGGTCTTTCATATTCAGAAGTAGAATATTCAAATATTTCCATTTCCTCAGATCTTTTATCCGAAGGAGAAAATTTGATTGTGAGTGTCGACATCAAGAATAAGGGACAATTCTCAACAAATGAAATAGTTCAGCTTTATCTGACGGACGAATACGCGACTTTTACTCCAGAAGGGAAAAAATTGAAGCGATTCCGAAAGATCGAGTTGAATCCTGGGGAGCTTAAAAAAGAAACCTTCACAATTAATTCAGAAGATCTTATTTTCTATGATAACGATGAAAATAAAATACTGGAATCAGGGAGCTATGTGTTAACGGTAGGTAATCAAAAAATTAATTTTTTCTTTAACAAGAAATGACCCATAATTATAAAATAGAATTTGAAAAGTTCTTTTCATATTCGCTCTCAGTCGATTGCTTGATCTTTGGTTTTGAAGAAGGAGAAATTAAACTTCTGCTTATCAAAAGAAATATGGATCCATTCAAAGGTGATTGGGCTATACCCGGTGACCTTGTATACCCGGAGGAGGATTTGGAAGAAGCTGCAAGTAGAATACTCTTCGATCTCACGAACATTAAGAATATTGAACTTCATCAATCGCAAACTTTTGGAAAACCCGACAGACATCCTCAAGGAAGAGTAATTACGTGTGCTTATTTTGCAATGGTTAAAATTGATGAGGTGAATGCAATTGCTTCGTCTTGGGCTAATGAAGTCAAGTGGGTTCCAATTCAAAGGATTCCTAAATTAGCTTTTGATCACAATGAAATTTTTAATAGCTCGCTTGAATTATTGAGAATCAAACTAAGTAATGAGCCGATTTGTTTCGATTTGCTTCCGGATAAATTTACCTTGAATGAACTGCAGCAGCTTTACGAATATGCTTATAAGGTTAATTTGAATAAAGCAAACTTTAGAAAAAAAATAAAACCGATTCCGCTCATTGAGCATAATGAGAAACAAAAGAATGTGAAACACAGACCTGCGAAATTATTTTCATTTGATGAACATAAATTCGAGAAGCTTGTTAATCAAAGAAATTTCAGGTTCAAGATGTGAAAAAATTTGGAGCTTATTGTAAAAAGTACTATTTTTAATTTACTAATTGTATTAAATACCATTACTATGAAAAAATTGTTATTCTCTATCCTATTTACACCGTCATGTTTGTTTGGACAAATTGAAGGTATGTGGAAATTATCTCCAACAGCAGGAGCATTTGCTGTAGGGCCGGCTCAGGGAGACGGGTCATGGTACACCAGCAGTGCACTCGATGTTACTACGAGAGCATGTTTCTTTGATGATTCAATTTCATTTGGAGCAGCAGGTGATTTTACTCATTACATGGATGGGAACACATGGCTTGAGGCATGGCAAGGGTCTGGACCGGATGGATGCGGTGTTCCAGTAGCTCCTCATGATGGCACAACTAACGCCCCATTCACTTATTCATATAACTCAGCTACTGGTGAGCTTACAGTAAATGGTACAGGTGCGCATATTGGCTTAGCTAAAGTGACGAATGCAGGAGAGTTGAGTTCAGCGACACCGCCTCCGGTGCCTTCTTCAATTACCTACCTAATTTCCTTTTCGAACAATGATAATACAATGACAGCCGACATCAATTTCGGCGGTGGATGGTGGAGATTTGTATATCAAAGAACTAACGCGATTACGATTCCAGATCCCAACGTTACTTTTAGGGTAAACATGTCCGATTATGCAGGAGTCATAAGTACAGGTGTTTATGTCAATGGAACTTTTAACTCGTGGTGTGGAACGTGCAACCCTCTTACAGATATGGGTAATGGTTTATGGGAAGCTACATTACCGATCCCAGCGGGTTCTATTGAATTCTTGTACACAGTCGATGGCTGGTCAGTTGCAGAATCGTTCACGGGGACAGAATCTTGTCTTGACCCAATACCAGATGCAAACAATAATCGTTATGCAGAAATTTCGGGTACTGACGTTATTCTTCCAGCATATTGTTGGGAAAGCTGCTCACCTTGTGTGTCCATTGATCCTCAGTTAGTAGGCACATGGAAATTAAAAGAAGCTGCTGGATCTCTTGCAGTTGGTCCGAACCAAGGTGATGGTTCTTGGTGGTCAAATTCTGTCGCTGACGTTACAACAAGGGCTTGTTTATTTGATGACTCCGTAAGATTTGAAGCAAATGGTTCCATGACTCAATACATGGACGGAAACACTTGGCTGGAAGGATGGCAAGGTATGACACCAGAGGGATGCGGTTCACCGGTTGCTCCACATGATGGCACAACCAACTCACCATACACCTACAACTACAGTAATGCAACTGGTGAATTAACAACAATTGGAATTGGTGCTCACATAGGACTTTCAAAAGTTACAAATTCAGGAGAGCTTAGCGCAGCTTCACCACCTCCAGTTCCATCATCTGTCACGTATTTGATTACATTGGCAGATAATGATAATACCATGATCGCTGATATAAACTTCGGCGGAGGATGGTGGAGATTTGTGTATGAAAAAACGAACATTGTCGTTGCTCCGGACCCAATAATCACATTCAAAGTAGACATGTCTGAATACACAGGAACTATCAACACAGGTGTTTTTGTAAGTGGATCATTTAATAACTGGTGTGGCAATTGCGATGCATTAACCGATAATGGAAACGGAAGTTGGTCGGGTCAAATTCAATTACCTGTTGGAAATCATGAATACTTGTTTACAGTCGATGATTGGACAGACTTTGAAAGTTTCACTGGAACTGAATCTTGCTTAGATCCTGTTGCTGATGAATTTAACAACAGATATCTTGTAGCGAGTGTTGATGCTAATTTGATGAATGTATGTTGGAATAGTTGTGATCCTTGTATTCTTGGTTTAGAAGAAGAGAACAACGCTAATATTTCGATTTATCCTGTTCCGGCAAGTGACATCCTACATTTTGAATCCAATATCCTATTCAAATCTATCGAGATTACTGCCGTAAATGGAGAATCTATTTCGAAAAATAATTCAGTTGGTCAGAATGGAGATATTAATGTCTCAAAATTGTCATCTGGAGCGTATTTCATTCTTTTCGAAGATGAAAAAGGTCAGATTTACAAAAGACTTATCATGAAATAAGAATTAATTATTTTTAAAAAGGGAGGGTGACCTCCCTTTTTTTGGTATTATGAAGAAAATATTTATTCTGCTATTTCTAACTTGCAGCCTCGGATTGAATTCGCAAGTTTTAACTCTTAATGGAACTGCTTTAACAGCGTCAGGAGGAGCTCCAAGTAACTGTACTGCAGGGGGTTATAAAACGTTGAATTCTGCCAATGTAAGTGGAAACTGTGTCACTTTTACTACCGGTGCTTTTCAAAACGGAGCAATTTGGGCATGTAGCGGGATTAATTTAAATCAATCTTTTAAACTGAATTTCAATATCAACTTTGGTAATGTTACAACTACTGGTGATGGTATGGCTTTCCTTCTTCAAACTGAAGGTGTTCCTCAGGTAATTGGGGGTGCCGGAGGTGGTTTGGGTTATGCGCAAGGAAATGGTTCACCTTGTCAGGGAGCCCCTTGTCCAATATCGCCTTCCGTTGCAGTTGAATTTGATACATGGAATAACATTCCAGATGGACTTAATGATTTGGTCTGTGATCACTCTTCAATTCAAACAAATGGGGTTATGACAGCGGGAAATACGTTGGCTGGTCCTGCGTGTATGTTATCCGGTGGCACAACCGTAAAAGACGGGCTTGATCATGCTGTGTGTATTACCTGGGATCCTGCAATCAACAGATATACTGTGTTTTTTGATGGTGCTCAAATAATGCAATACAATGGTAATATCAGAACTCTTTTTGCTGATCCAACAAACGTATTTTGGGGCTTTACAGGGGCGTCCGGTGGGAGCGCCCAAACTCAAAGAATTTGTTCAGCAACAATGCTCACAAATATTGCATCTCCATCCTGTTCTTGTACAGTTCCTGTAGCGACTGCAACACCAAATCCTCAAACTATTTGTTCCGGCAATCCGACTGGCGTATCCTTGTCCTCTTCAGTAGTAGGTACGACTTATGCTTGGTCTACAACAGCCAATGCAAATATCACGGGTGAAACGACTTCAGGTGGATCCGGAGCAACAATTACAGACGTGCTGACCAATACAACAAATGCTACTCAATCTGTTACTTATACGGTTACACCCACTGCCTCAGGTTGTGTCGGAACAGCTATTACAGTGCCGGTGACAGTGAGTCCGGTTCCATCGATCAGTAATATGACGAATGCCACCTGTAGCGCTACTGCTTTCTCATCTACCCCTCTAAATGGTACTAATGGAAGCGTACCGGCAGGTACAACCTACAGCTGGGGAGTCCCTGTGGTTACGGGTGGTATAACTGGTGGAGCGGCAGGATCGGGGACCAGTGTAACGGGAACTCTTTTAAATCCTACGAATACGGCCCAAACCGCAACCTATACGGTTACGCCTACAGCTGGGTTGTGTCCGGGTGCAACTTTTACACTGACAGTGACGGTTAACCCAAGTCCAGCCATTAACAATATGACAGGAATAACCTGTAGCGGAACGGCTTTTAGCTCCACACCAGTTAACGTAACAAACGGAATTGTTCCTGCTGGAACAACATTGAGCTGGGGAGTGCCAGTCGTAACTGGCGGAATGACCGGTGGAGCTGCAGAATCAGGGATAAGCGTAAATGGTATATTGTCCAATCCGACATCTACTCCTCAAACCGCAACATATACAGTTACACCGACAGCAGGGACATGTCCTGGCCCTTCTTATACCTTAACAATAACGGTAAATCCTTTGAATACAATCGCTACTGGTACAAGCCAGATAGTTTGTATCAATACACCAATGACTGCAATCAACCTTGCAACAACGGGAGCCACAGGAGCTACTTTCTCAGGTTTGCCTGCTGGAGTAACGGGATCATGGTCAGCAAATGTTGCAACGATTAGCGGTACACCGACTGCTTCGGGTACATTTAACTATACTGTCATGACAACAGGCGGATGTCCTCCGGCAACTACTACGGGAACCATTACTGTAAATGCCCAGAACACGATCTCAGCTGGTACAAGCCCGACACTTTGTATCAATACTGCTATGACTGCTATCACTTTAGCAACAACAGGTGCCACAGGTGCCACATTCTCTGGTTTACCGACGGGAGTTACAGGAGCATGGTCAGGAAATATTGCTACGATTAGTGGAACACCTACAGTCGTGGGACCATTCAACTATACAGTAACTACAACTGGTGGTTGTCCACCGGCAACAACGACAGGTACGATCACGGTAACACCTCAAAACACCATTGCAGCTGGAACAAGCCAGACAGTATGTATCAACACTGCGATCACACCGATCAACCTTGCAACAACAGGTGCAACAGGTGCCACTTTCTCAAACTTACCTGCAGGTGTAACGGGCTCATGGTCAGCAAATGTTGTTACGATTAGTGGCACCCCAACTGTATCAGGGACATTTACCTATACGGTGACGACAACGGGTGGATGTCCACCGGCAACAACGACTGGAACGATCACAGTTTCACCGAACAATACAGTTACTGCTGCATCATCGAATCCATCGGTTTGTATCAATACAGCAATCCCTTCTGTGACTTTCACTACAACTGGAGCTGCAGGCATTGGAGCAGCAACAGGATTACCTGCAGGTGTTACAGCGAGTTTTGCAGGTAACACGATCACTGTAAGTGGAACACCAAGTGCTTCAGGAACATTCAACTATACGATTCCATTGACTGGAGGATGTGGAACAGTTACTGCTACAGGAACGATCACTGTCAATGCACAGAATACGATCGCAGCTGGTACAAGTCCGACACTTTGTATCAATACTGCTATGACTGCCATCACTTTAGCAACAACAGGTGCAACAGGTGCGACATTCTCGGGTTTACCGACGGGAGTTACAGGAGCATGGTCAGGAAATATTGCTACGATTAGTGGAACACCTACAGTCGCGGGACCATTCAACTATACAGTAACGACAACTGGTGGCTGTCCACCAGCAACGACAACAGGAACGATCACAGTGACTCCTGACAATACAGTTACCCCTGCATCATCAAATCCTATAGTATGTATCAATACAGCAATTCCTAATGTGACTTTCTCAACAACTGGAGCTACAGGCATTGGAGCAGCAACAGGATTACCTTCGGGTGTAACAGCAAGTTTTGCAGCAAACACGATCACTGTGAGTGGAACACCAAGTGCATCTGGAACCTTCAACTACACGATCCCATTGACTGGGGGGTGTGGTGCAGTAAATGCAATAGGAACGATCATAGTGACGCCTGACAATACGGTTACTGCTGCATCATCGAATCCATCAGTATGTATCAACACAGCGATCACGGATGTAACTTTCACAACGACTGGAGCTACAGGTATTGGCGCTGCGACTGGTATACCAGCAGGTGTAACAGCGAGTTTTGCAGGTAACACGATCACTGTAAGTGGAACACCAAGTGCAGCCGGAACCTTCAACTACACGATCCCATTAACGGGAGGTTGTGGACTGGTTGAGGCGACTGGAACGATTACAGTAGTTTTATCGAATTCGGTAACTCCTCCATCTTCTGATCCTACAGTATGTATCAATATAGCGATCCCTGATGTGACATTTACGACAACTGGAGCTACGGGTATTGGCGCTGCAACGGGATTACCTGCGGGTGTAACAGCAAGTTTTGCAGCAAACACGATCACTGTGAGCGGCACACCAAGTGCAGCAGGAACCTTTAACTATACGATCCCATTGACGGGAGGATGTGGTACATTGGATGCAACAGGAACGATCACAGTGACTCCTGACAATACAGTTACTGCTGCATCATCGAATCCATCGGTTTGTATCAATACAGCAATCACGGACGTGACCTTCACAACGACTGGAGCTACGGGTATTGGCGCAGCAACAGGATTACCTGCAGGAGTTACAGCATCTTTTGCAGCAAACACGATCACTGTGACTGGAACACCAAGTGCGGCCGGAACCTTCAACTACACGATCCCATTAACGGGAGGATGTGGATTGGTAGAAGCAACAGGAACGATCACAGTGACGCCTGACAATACGGTATCGGCATCTTCATCAGATCCATCGGTTTGTATCAATACAGCGATCCCTGATGTGACATTTACGACAACTGGAGCTACTGGTATTGGCGCTGCAACAGGTTTACCTGCGGGTGTAACAGCATCTTTTGCAGCAAACACGATCACTGTGAGTGGAACACCAAGTGCAGCAGGAACCTTTAACTATGTGATCCCATTGACGGGAGGATGTGGTACATTGGATGCAACAGGAACGATCACAGTGGCACCTGACAATACGGTATCGGCATCTTCATCAAATCCATCAGTATGTATCAATACAGCGATCACGGATGTGACTTTCACAACG
>CALCCB010000138.1 GCA_937899625.1 uncultured Bacteroidota bacterium | reverse complement strand
CACCTATTAAAAGATCTGTTTTTCGTTTCTTTAGATTTTCAACCGCCAACTCCATCCCGCCGTTATTGAATCCCATGCGATTAATGATCGCATTATCTTTCTTTAATCTGAACAGTCTTGGCTTATCATTACCAGGCTGTCCCTTCGGTGTAACTGTTCCAATCTCAATAAAACCAAATCCACAATGAGCAAGATCGTTGTACATGGTTGCATTTTTATCAAATCCTGCGGCTAATCCGACAGGGTTTTTAAATGTTAAGCCAAAAACGGTTCTTTCCAGTCTCTTGTCTTCAATTACGTATATACTTCTCCACAATGCTCTTACTCCTGGTATTTTCAAGATAAGGTGAAGGAAGTCAGTTGTAAAGTAATGTACCTTTTCAGGGTCAAAAAGAAATAAAAAGGATCTTAGAATTGAATACATAATGAATCTTTCTGCAAAAGTATCTATGCAAAACGAGGTGACCGAAGCCACCTCATTTCTTTAATTAAAATCTTATCAACATCAGAATTTGTAACGTCCTCTGTTCCACTGATAGCTTCTCCTTTGCTTCGCGTAATCCTTGTAGGTTACATTTCGTTGGAAAGTCATATTCAGATAATAATATGCATCTTTTTGAGGCTGCCCTCTCATCTGTCCAGGAGCAAACCAGTTTGTATTGTTCACAGATGGATTTGAAAGGTATGCAGCTTCAGGAGAGCCCAATTTGGTAGGGTCATAATAGAAACCATGTACATCATCGATATAATCTGAGAATGTCTTAACATAAGTTGCTTCAACTCCCATTCTCCACATTCTTCCAAGACCCCATCTAAAACCAATCCCCATTGGAATAGTTAGGGTGAAAGGTTTGTAAGGTTTAGGAGGAGTATACATGTAAGGATCTTCACCATTTCCTGGATAAACCATTAATGGGTCCATTCCTTGACCTTCAGTATTTAACGGACGAAGTTTAACCCAACTTCCATCCAATTTAGCTTTAGGATTGAAGTAGTTAATACCTACTCCGGCAAAAATGTACAATTGTTCGTTGTGATCTTTAAATCCTTTGTGTCCTGGAAGCTTATAACGAGCTCCGAATTTTTCATTAGCGAAAAGGATCGCTTCAATTCTCTGGTTCAATTCAAGGATGATGGATCTGAAATGAAGGTTTCTGCTATTTCTGATTACCTCATTTGTTAAGGCATCATTTCCTCTTAACATTCCTGCATGAAAGTTAGTTGAAGTTGCCCAAAAAGGATGGAATCGATAACGATACCCCACATAACCTCCTATGCTGGTAGATGGAAAGTCAATGTCTACAAGTGAATAATCGGTTCCAATTCGGTCTCTACCACCCAGATCACCAGTGAACTGTGTTGCTCCAAAGCCGAAAGCGATCTCTTTTTTATTCAAAGACCAATTCCTCTGTGTATTGAAATTCGTATGCTGAGCGATAACCAATGTGGTACTTAGCAGGACGGTCAGTGATAGTATAAAATTCTTCATCTAATTCTGAAAAACAGGTATAAAGGTGCTAATTTAAGAAATGTAATCCGCTTGGTCCAAATAAAAATCACCTAATTTTCAAAACAAGGTTGTGGATTAATATTTTATACCTTGATCTCTACCCAGAAATTCATCGAAGGTAAGGCGATTATTCCCTTTTCAGAATCGGCTTTAATGTTGGTGATAAAGATCATTTGAGAGAAGCCTGCAGCACTGATTTCTTCGCACACTGAATCAGGTATCTTATTACCTGTCACCTCAATTTCATTGTCCTTATTCCCGGAGGCAAATTGAAGCTTAAACTTTTTAATCGTCACGTCCTTTCCTGCTCTAATTCCATTGGGATCACACAACTCAAGATTTGTAATAGAACCGTTGTACTTACCTGAAATTGAAGGCATCAGTACGTTTCGAGATAATGCCACTTCGCTTATCACTGTCTTTTCTAGGTTATCATTTTCGTCGAATTCCCTATCGAGTGAAATAATCGTTGAGGCACTTGGTTCGTCCTTCCTGATTTTTGAATAAGGATTTACATCTTCTTCAGGAGATTTTGTCTCCTGATTCGTGGCGAGTAAATGTTCGGTAGTCAATGTGTTTTCTGGCAATTCAGCTGAGGTCGCAGTAGTATTGGTGGAACTTTGAATGTTTTTACTCTCTGTTGTATTTGATTCAAAATCAGACAATAAAAATATTGAAGCTGTAGCAATACTTGCAATTCCTATGCCGCCATAGAAAAACGTTTTTTTCCATAAAATGTCAGAATACCTCTTGTGCATTTTGACGACCGAAGTAAAGTCTTGTTTTTGTTGGATGTAAGCCGAGGAAATCGGCTCACGATCCAGGTTAACTTTTTTTATTTCCATTTTTTTTATCAGTAGCGTAAAATAGTTGTTTCAGTTTTTCTAAAGCTCTGAATGCTTTTACTTTCGCATTGTTTTCGGTTATGTCCAGAATTTCTCCGATCTCTCGAAAAGATCTTCTTTCAAAAAACCGCATTTCAATCAACTGCATATCATTTTCCTTTAGTTTAGGCAAACACTCGAACAGTCTCTTCTTGTTCATTTCTGACCCATCTTCTTCAAACTCATCGATAAGCTCAAACAGCTGGTAAGAATCGATATTTACTGTTCTTTGCGCTTTTCTATCCCTAAAGGATTGATAAAGTTCACTCTTTGCAATTCGATACAGCCAAGAGGAAAATGGCACTCCCCTGTATTCGTATCTATGCAAATTATTCAAAGCCTTCAAAAAGACTTGAGAAGTGACGTCAAAAGCAAGTTCTTCATCATCCATCCGTTGATAGATGTATCTAAAGATCTGCTCATGATACTTTTTGTACAGCGGCCCGAAACTCTCCGGATCTTTCTGCGCTCGCCTTATCCAACTCAGCTCTTCCTCCATAAGCTGAGATGTTTGGTGATAAACTGGGTTCACTGTCATAGTTCTTGGTTTTATTTTCTAGTTTGGTTTTGAAGCTTGCAGACTTCGGTTACAAAACGTATTCCAAATAATTCGTTACACTTTTAAACAAAACAAATATTTGGATGTTACTAGGATTGCAAGAGTCTTGACGATTAAAATTTTTATATAGCTTCAAAATTTCTATCTTTATTATCGATTAATACGTAAACCCATGATGAAAAATTACATAGTTGTCACAATTTTTTCTTCTATTGTTTTATCGGTTTCAGCTCAATCATTTAGTGTGAGTAGTGAAAGTCTCCTTACTGCAGCACCTGTAAACAATTATGTTACTGGCGAAATTGACATGACAAATAATAGCGGAGGTGATCTTTATTTAGCTTGGGAAGTGATTAATAGAACAATTCCTGCTTCTTTCGACTATTCGTATTGCGATTTCAACACATGTTATCCAGGCACTTCAAATTCCGGTAGTATGGCCGTTATTCCTGATGGTCAAAATGGTTTCATCAAGGTAAATGCAATGTCCACTGCTGAAGCATGGGGGTACTGGCAATTCAGAGTTTACAATGCAAATGATCCTGCGGACGCAGATACGATTGAATTTTGGTTCAACGGAATGTTGGGAAATCAGAATATTGACTTGTCTGACATCTCAGTTTATCCTAACCCAGCAACAGCAAACGATGTGATCACAATTGACAATATCCCTCAACAGTCTAGCTTGATTGTTATCAATGCTTTGGGTCAAGTGATTATGCGTGAAGAAAATGTTTCTGGAACTAAGACAATTGCTTCTTCAAAATTACCTAGAGGTGTTAATTTTATTAAGGTTCAAAACGGAAAAGAGTCATTGACCAGAAAGGTTATCGTGAGATAATGATTAGATCACTTTCAATTTCTTTCTTACTTTTTGCTCTGACAATCAATGTCTATTCGGCTAATATTGATCTGAGGCTCGAGATATTCAGTGGTGATTTGTCGATGTTCGACAACAGTATTATTCCAGTTATTACTTATTCAGACTCTAGTGCCTTCTCCCCTTCAAGTCCCATTCTAATTTTTGAGGATGGTGATGTATTAACAATAAAAGTTGTGAATTCAGATATTAACGTTCATGGCTTTAAAGTTGACGGTTTGATTGATATTGGTTCTATAGCGGCTGGTGATTCCGTTACTCAAGTAATCACATTAATAGCTGGAATCTACAAATACTATGATCCAACGTCCATCGAGAATCAATACCTTGGACTTTCTGGCTTAATACATGTTAAGGAATCAGGGGATCTTACACCTTATTTCTATTGGAATTTAAGAGAGCATGAACCTGAACTTAATAATGCTGTTAGCAGTGGAGGTTCAATAGATCAAACGCTTTACTCTCCAAAGTATTATACCATAAATGGGAATTCTGGTGATGCAATAGACAACGATGCTCAAGCTAAGATCTTTGGAAATGTGAATTCGGAATTTCGTTTAGTTATTATGAATCATGGTCTTAGTATTCATTCGATGCACTTCCACGGGTATCACTTATTAATTCTGGACAATTCAAAGAATTCATCTCACAATGGAAGAGATAAGGACACATTCCCTGTTTATCCAGGTCACTACCAGCTTCTATCTGCTACTCCAGACAAACCAGGAGAATATCCGATTCATGATCATAATTTGATTGCAGTTACAGGTGGCGGGCAATATCATACTGGTATGATAACCACAATGCTTATTGCACCATGAGAATATTGTTAATCATATCGATGTCCCTTTTATTTGGTCAAATCGCTTTTGGTCAAATCGACTATACCAAACTAATAATAGGGAGGAATCAAGGAACCCATTATTTCCATGATGGAGATAGTACGCGAGTATTTGGTTTTACAGAAACGCTATCAGAAGAAACCAAAATACCTGGACCAACCATTGAAGTTAACTATGGAGATAGTGTAAAGATCGACTTCTGGAACGTATCACAGGGAGCCCCTCACACTATTCACCTGCACGGATTAGATGTCGATCAGCAAAATGACGGTGTCCCAATGCTTTCCTTTGAGGTTGAACACATGCTGCACGGGTACTATTATTTTAAGGCTCCACATCCAGGAACATACCTATACCATTGTCATGTTGGATCAACTGTGCACCTTCAGGCTGGGATGTATGGGTTGCTGATTGTTAGACCTTCGAATGGAGAAATGAATTTAAACTGGGATAATGGTGAATCGTATGACCGTGAGTTCAGTCTCCTGGCTAGTGAAATAGATACGGTATGGCATAATGATACGATTCTTGACCACGAACACGATCCGATGATGCCTCTTATGGTTCCTGAAACATTCAATGCTCAATACTTTGTTGTTAATGGTCTTTCTGGAAGTCAATTAAATGACCCGGCAAACTACATGTATTTTCAGCCGAATGAAAAGGTGTATATGCGATTGGCAAATCTTGGATATTATGGTGTCAGATATATTTTTGAAAGTGCATTGAATGCTCGAACTGTTGCAAGTGATGGACGACCACTGCCTAACGAACAGCTTGGTGACACCATTGAAGTTCTCCCAGGAGAACGATATGAAACCTTTTTACAATTTGGGAATCAGTCTTCTTCAATTTTGACTGTTGAACACTTCAATTTAAATACGCTTGAAGTTAGCGCTTCGCAAGAGATGGTGTTTTGGTCTTCTTCCGTTGGAATAGATGAAATTTCTAGTGTAAGTATTTATCCTAATCCAACTGATGACCTAATTTATTTCAGTGATTCTCCTGTAGATTATGATATAACTGATATAACTGGGAAGGCTCAAATAAAAGGTTTTTCTAAATCTTCTAGTTTGAGCAGGCTCCCTTCAGGGATATACCTTCTTCGAATTGAAGGCCGCACCTATCGCATCATTAAGAATTAACGAAATTGCTTCATGTAAGAAGTATCGGTCAACGTTTTCAGGAAATTGACAAGATCCATTTTTTCCTTTGAACTTATCTTGAACGGTTGTATGATCGAACTTTGATTCCAATGCCCCGCCCCACCTTTTGAATAATGCTCCAGGATCACTTCGATACTTCCATAACTGCCATTGTGCATATAAGGATAGGTAAGCTCGATATTTCGCAATGAAGGGACTTTGAACTCCCCTATGTCCATTGAATCGTGGAGAATACGAAATCTTCCATTATCAGCACCATAGTCTGCATACAGTCCATTATTCTCAGCTTTGTAAGTTGTGAAATGAGGCGCAGGATGACAAGATGTACAATACAGTTTTTCTGAGAAGAGCTTCCATCCGTTTAATTCACTTTCATTTAATTTGAGTTCATTTCTCTGGAATTGATCGAACTTTGAATTCATTGAAATCAAGGAACGTTCGAATGCGGCTATACTGCGGGTTAGCACCCAAGCGTCGAATTCACGATTAAAGATCTCCTTCGCTTTCTTAGAATAATAAGGATCTCCTTTAAGTTTCTCAATGACATCCCTCATCTTCATATTCATCTCTACGTGTTCTTGAATTGGGACTATGGCCTGCATTTCAAGAGTCTCCAGATGGGCGTCAAACATCACTTTCTTCAAGAAAACCGAATTCAAAATAGATGGAGAGTTTCGTTCAGTCATACCTCCTGCAACACCTTCACTTACTTTTTTTCGATCGGTAAAGGCAAATTCAGGTAAATGACAACTCGAACATGAGATACTGTTATCGCGAGAAAGTCGATTATCAAAAAACAATTTTCTTCCTAGTTCAATCTTTTCTTTGCTGGAAGGATTGTCTGGAGGTGTATTCATATCGTTGACATAAACCTCAAAAGAATTCTCTTTTCCGGTAACGCATCGAACCAAAAAAAGGGATAGTATCACTATCCCCCCTAAATAATATGTAAACACACCGATTTTCATCGATTACTTAGCAACATTTAAAGTAGCAAAGCGCACATTGTC
>CALCCB010000137.1 GCA_937899625.1 uncultured Bacteroidota bacterium | reverse complement strand
TAGGTTTAGGTTAAAAAAGGCTAGATAAATATCTGGCCTTTTTTTAACCCCATTGTTCGTATTCACCATCACTATTCAGATAACCTCGTTCCTCAATGTAGCTTTCATCTCCAAAATCAGGATCAGGAATGATTCGTTTCCCGTCCCAAATGACTTTTTTACCTTTTGGTACCTCAATGATCAAGTAAACATCCTGATCGCGTAATTTATCAGCAGCAGGAAATGTATACGTGGTATTTACTTTCAGTTTACCTTCTGACAAAAATGCCGAGTGTTTAATGTGTCTGGCTTTTTCAATGGCTTTTTTGTGTGAATGACTATGAGCACTTAAATTTTGATGAATATGAAAAAGAGTGTCTTTTGATTCTTTGTAGTTTACATGAATACCAGTTTCATTGATCTTCTTTCCTTCAAGGGAAAGAAATCCAAATTTACCGGTACTTTTAATTTCATATTGATTGTCCGATGGAAGAGCGGTATGTATGGACTCAATATATAACGTGTCTTTGTCGATTGAACCAATTGTAGTTTCTATCTCTCCTTCATTTGCCATCTCCCTACCGGTTTTAATACCGATAAAAATTGCCATGAAAAATCCTGCCAGACCAATGAAGAACAATGTAGCTAACGTCCTGCCTGTCCATTTATTCTTTAAATGAAAAGCCAGTTTAATTCCTAAAAGCAAGATAAATAGGATGGAAGAGGCTACCACCAGAATTCCACTGATCCATGCCCATTTTAGATCTTGTGAAGTTTCAAGCACAAGGTTTCCGAAATCATTAAAAGAAAGAAAACCATAATCACTTTGAATTGGAATGAATTGAAATCCGCCAAGTCCAAATATTAAAAACAGGACTATTAGAAAAATGCCAAAGGCAATTAGTCCGCTACCTAATATTCCCATGATCATTCTGCCCAACGCATGAAACCTGAAATGTGTTTCTTCGTCTTTTCGAATTTTATCGGCAAATCGTTTAGAGCCTTTGGATAAACGGTCAGCAGCATTTTCTACCTCATCTCTTAATGTGTCAACCGTGATTGGTTTCCCCTGCATTCTTAAACGGTCGATATTAGAGGTCGCTTTTGGAATGATGATCCAAAGAATGATGTAAAGAGGAATGCCGAACCCACCGAAAAGAAAGATCAAAACGAATAGCGCTCGAATAATGACAACGTCGATGTTGAGATAGTTGGAAATACCCGTTGCAACACCTGCAAAAACGGCTTTTTCTGTGTCGCGATACAATCTTTTTTCATGGGTAGCTTTTTGATTGGTAGTTGATCCTTGTGTACCGAAATCATCCTCCCCACCGACATAGTCTGATGGATCTCCAAGCATTTGAAGAATAGATTGGATGTCATTCAATTCAATGACTTGTTTTTTGTCATTCAATTTTTCGGCACAGAGTTCAGCGATCCTCAATTCGATGTCCTCAATGATCTCCTGAGCACCCGTTTCATTGGCCAATACATTTTTTAGCCGTTCCAGATACTGCTGAAGTGTTTCATAGGCGTGTCTTCCTCAATAAGGAAATTCATCCCTTTTATATTAACTGATACCGTCTTTTTCATTTTTCGTTGAGATTGGTAATTTTATTTACAGCTTCACTTAATTCTGACCAAGTGCTGTCTAATTCTTCGAGAAAAGCCTTTCCCATTTTGGTCAGTGCAAAATATTTCCTGGGTGGACCAGATTGTGATTCTTCCCATCGATAGGAAAGAAGTTCCATATTTTTCAATCTTGTTAGGAGTGGATAAAGAGTGCCTTCAACTACGATCAGCTTGGCGTCTTTAAGCGTCTCCAGGATCTCTGATGGATAAGCTTCTTGTTTCTTGTCGAGAATGGAAAGAATACAATACTCCAGAATTCCTTTTCGCATCTGAGCTTGTGTGTTCTCCAAATTCATGTTAATAATTTTATACAAAGATATATGTATAAGAATTAACTATGCAATACATAGTACTATAAAAATAATAATTTAACATTTCTTGGTAGTTGAAATTGAATAATCATTTAAGGATTTAGGGATCGGTCGTAATTGCGGATTGCTATTCGCATAGCGGGTTTCAAGGGCTCTTGCTTCAAACTTAAAATGCTTTTTATCTCGAAGTCTATTTCAGGATATTTTTTTACGAACTGGATCAATTTATAGAGAGCGTATACAAAAAGAGCCACTTTATTGCGATCATCCGAAATGAAGTTGATAAGACGATTAAGCAGTTCTGATTCCCGATAGTCGATCAAAGGAAGGCTTTGAATGGTGTTAACCAAATTCCGCAGAACAGATTGATTCTCACTAGTTAAAATGCGATCAATAAGTTGTTCCTGAAATGGGATAAGAAGCCGATCATTTTCTTTATTGATGTGTGGTAAAAGCCATGAGGCGTATTCAGGGTAGGGGTATGAAATGTCCGAAATGGCTACATTGACCAATTCTTGAATATACTTAGGTTCACGAATGAAAAGCTCCGCGTTTTTGGGGAAATTTTGAGTTCGGTAGGTTTTATCGATCAGTTCTGTTACCATTGAGATAAAAAAAAACGGCCATGAAGGCCGTTTCAAATCGTATAATAAAAATTATGCAGTAACACCTAGTACCTCAGCCATTTTTGCACCAATCTGTGCTGGCGAATCGACTACGTGTATACCACATTCTCTCATAATTCTCTTTTTTGCTTCAGCTGTATCATCAGCACCACCAACGATCGCTCCGGCATGTCCCATTGTTCTTCCTTTAGGAGCTGTTTCACCTGCAATAAAACCAACTACCGGCTTCTTTGAGTTTTCTTTGATCCATCTTGCAGCAATAGCTTCAAGGTTACCACCGATTTCACCGATCATTACGATTCCTTCAGTCTCAGGGTCATTCATCAATAATTCTACAGCTTCTCTGGTAGTTGTACCAATAATTGGATCACCACCGATACCAATTGCTGTAGTGATTCCTAATCCAGCCTTTGCAACCTGATCAGCTGCTTCATATGTCAATGTTCCAGATTTTGAAACAATTCCGATCTTACCTTTCTTAAAGACAAACCCTGGCATGATGCCAACTTTTGCCTCTCCTGCAGTGATCACACCAGGACAGTTTGGACCGATCAGACGGCAATCATAAGCATTGATATATTCTTTTGCTTTGACCATATCCTTAACTGGAATACCTTCAGTGATACAAACGATCACTTTGATGCCAGCATTAGCAGCTTCCATAATTGCATCAGCAGCAAATGCCGGTGGAACAAAAATAATAGATACGTCTGCACCTGTTTTTGCAACAGCATCAGCAACTGTGTTGAATACAGGTCTGTCCAAATGCATTGACCCTCCTTTACCTGGAGTTACACCACCAACAACATTGGTTCCGTATTCGATCATTTGTCCTGCGTGGAAAGTACCTTCACTTCCAGTGAATCCCTGTACAATTACTTTAGAATCTTTATTTACCAGTACGCTCATAGTGCGATTATTATTTTCGTAAAAGTGTCCCAAAAATAGTTTTTTGAATTCGGATGACCAAGGAAAAGTCACTTCAAAATCGACAATTAATTAACATCCGTGACTTCCATTTCAAATACCAGAATGGAATTGGCAGGTATTTTATCCAGCTCCCTGTCACCATATCCTAATTGAGGTGGAGTAATCAGGAATGCTTTACCTCCTTTTTTAAGATCGAGCATGATCTCTTTCCATGCACCAATGAGTTGATTTACCTTGAAGGTTACGGGTTCGTTTTGTTCATCAAATACATCTCCATTCAACAGAGTTCCCTTGTAGGTAAAGCTGACATTATTTGAATATAGAATTTCATCACCTTCTCCTTCTTCAATAATGGTAAAGTACAAGCCTGATTCTGAACGTTCAAGTTCTAAATTCTTTGATTTGATGTATGCTTCGATCTCCTTGTCGAATACTTTCAGATCGTCATCCGAATAGGTTTTACATGATGAGGTCATAACGAAAACCCCCATGATGAACAACAAAGTTCTCATAGTTCAACTGGTGTTAATGTGTACCCCTCTTTCTGTAATAGACGGATCACTCCATTAGGTCCTCCCAAATGTCCTGCACCAACGGCAATGAAAGCTTTTTTATCTACAATGATCTCATTGATCTTTGGGATCCAGTTCTTATTTCTCTCATCCAGAAAATTCTGCTGCTCTTCAGATAATACTCCACCTTCTTCCAGTATCATCAAATAGAGTGAATCTACATTTTGACGAACATACAATTCCTGCATTGTTTTGGTAAGATCGATCGATTCCTTCATGTTTCGAATTCCAGACATCACCATTTCGGTTTGTTGTTCGTCAGTCAGATTATCAAAGATCGCCATTTGTTCGGCTACGGTTTCTAATCCCAGGATCTTCTTTTGTTCTTCTCGTGCCATCCTGTCAAAAGTCATTTCATAGGATTCCGTTTTACCCAGAAAATGCAACTGTGTTGCCATTTGAACAACCACAAATGGTTTCATTTTTATCATGGTTGATCGGAATTTCTCCTCCGACATTTTAAGTTCGTCCTGTGCCCATCTGATGATCGTGTCAGTTTGCTCAGGTGTGAAATAATCAAAGAAGCTACCTTCAGAAAGTGTGATGTATTTCATTGCTTCCAGTTGGTTGGGTAATCCAGGAAGCTCCATGACGAGCACGTCCGATTTTTTAAAGAGCTTTTCGAGTTTATCAGGGAAAATGAAATTTTCCTTCTCGATCAGATGCATCGTTCCAAATAGGTACGAACCCTTCTTGATCCCATTACCTTCTATTTTCCATAATAGTGAACTCTTTTCCATTGGGAAAGGGCCCGTCTCTTGTGAAATAGAGACAAAATAACTAGACGTAATTAGAAGTACTGCAATAAGATTTTTCATATTCAAATCCTGATTTCTGCCAGATAATGGTCTTCAGCTTCTTCGATCCTTTCAGCTTTTAAACCAGCCTTTTTAGCTGCTTCAAATAGGCTTTCAAAATCAACGTATAGCCAGTTGAACCAAGCGCTTTTGTCTTTTTTATATTTCATCTGGAACCTAAAATTTCCATAGTATTCGGTATTCAGATCCACCCACATATATCCTTCATCATCCATGTATAAGTATTTGATGTCTGAAGAGTCACAAATGATTTTTCCGCCAGGATTCAATAATGATGCCGCATGTTTTAGAAAAGACGACAAGTTGGATAATTTACCAGCTATTCCTATACCGTTCATTAACATTAGGATGGTGTCAAACTTTTCATGCTTCAAGTTTTCAAAAGAGATCATTCTCGCATCAATACCTTTGGAACGCATGTGACTTACTGCACCTTCAGATACATCAATGGCAACGATATCATGACCATTTTCCATCAATTCAAGTGCATGTACTCCGGCTCCAGCGCCTACGTCAAGCACTCTTCCTGTACATTTTTCAAGCGCTATTTTTTCGATCTCAGGCATCTCGTCGTATGATCTGAAAAGGACCTCGACTGGGATAATGTCATCTTCACAAATATCGGAGCTGACAATAATGTCGGCTGGTTTTCTTTTGACAGCATATTCAAGAATAGCTGCGCCGATCGGATCTCCTGCAATAAATTTATTCATTAGTAATCGTATTCATCAAAACCTGAAAAATCATCTTCCGAATAACCATCTTCAAAGTCATCCATTCCGAATTCATCTTCATCATCCTCTCCTTCAAAATCATCACCAATGAAAGCTTCATTACTTGCTTGCTTTGAATCTTCAGGTGGAGCCATTCCAACTGCAAGGATCACCTCCGGATTTTCTGGCCCTTCTTTTTCATAGCCGATCAATTCGATCAGGAAGATCCACATTCTCATGAAATCATAAACAAGAATGAACTTCTGATCAGGTTCTTCCAGAAAATCCTTGATGATGGCATCTTTCATGGTGTTTGGCGTGCCATCAACATCGTCATCACCATATGACATGTCCATCAAATTGATTTCATGTCCTTTGTCCCATTCGTCATTTGAGACATAAAAACTTGCCATTTCTTCTCCCTGAAAACGGAACGCATTAATTATCGCAGTATAGAATGATTCGAAGTTGTCCGAATCGTTAATAAGGATGTCTCTGAAAACCTCTTCATTCCTGTCAGAATCCAATAATACTCTGAATTTTAGGCCAGCCATAATGGTTATATTTGTGTAAATGTAAAAATATAATTAATCCCTGAAAACTGGTTCTTCAACAACAGTCAACCCCAATTCTTTTCCAATGGTCAACATAAAGTGAGTTGCTGCTATTTCTTCGTTCGGGATCTCTCCTTCCAAGATCGCCTCTTTAATTCTTGCTTTTATAATACCGATTTCATTACAAGGTTGTAATCCGAAGGTCTTCATGATCATTTCACCTCCAACCGGCGGCTGGAAATTTCGGATCCTGTCTTTCTCTTCAACAGCTTTTAATTTTTCGGTGACGATCTCAAAGTTCTTCTTATATCGTTTTACCTTGAACTCATTTTTTGAAGTGATATCGGCATTACAAAGTTTCATCAGGTCATCAATGTCATCACCCGCTTCACTCAGTAATCTTCGCACAGCTGAATCCGTCACAGATCCCTTTACCAGGGCAATCGGTCGTAAATGAAGTCGAACTAGTTTCTGAACGTACTTCATTTTGTGATCCAATGGTAACTTGAGACGTTTGAAAATCCTAGGAACCCACTTGGCGCCTAATTCTTCATGGCCATGAAAAGTCCAACCTGCTTCCTGATCAAATCTTTTGGTAGGCGGTTTTGCAATATCATGCATGATCGCTGACCATCTCAACCAAAGATCATCCGTGTTTTCACAAAGATTATCCAACACTTCAAGTGTATGATAGAAATTGTCCTTGTGTGATTTCCCATTGATCGTCTCAATTCCCTGTAGGTCGCACATCTCTGGGAAAAATTCATGCAATAATTTTGTATTGTACAAAAGCTCAAAGCCTCTGGATGGTTTATCGCACAATATGATCTTATTCACCTCATCAATGATCCTTTCTTTTGAAATGATCTCGAGACGATGTGCATTATTGAAAATCGATTTCAAGCTTTCGCTTTCGATGGTAAATCCTAGTTGAGAAGCAAAGCGAATTGCACGCAACATCCTCAACGGATCATCCGAGTAAGTGATGTCGGGATCAAGGGGGGTACGAATAATCCCTTTTTCGAGATCTTGAATTCCGCCAAATGGATCGATCAATTCTCCGAAATTCTTCTTATTGAGACTTAATGCCAGTGCATTGATCGTAAAATCTCGTCTGTTCTGATCATCCTGGAGGGTTCCATTTTCTACGATCGGCTTTCTTGATTCTGAGCGATAGGATTCTTTCCTTGCACCAACAAATTCGACGTCAAGATCCTTGTAAAGAAAATGTGCAGTCCCAAAATTTTTAAATAGGGATACTTTCTTCACCCGTAAGATCCTACCACATTCTTCGGCGAGATCCATTCCATTTCCAACAACGACGATGTCAATGTCTTTGGTGGGTCTATCCAGGATCATGTCACGAACAAATCCGCCAATTACATATGCTTCCAGATCCCTTTCGGTGACTACCTGAGAAACAACCTTGAAGACAGGATGAGTTAAACGATTTGCGAAATTTTGTGACATGCGCGGCAAAGATACAATCTAAGGTCCAAATAAAAGGTCTAGCTGCGTATGATCTTGACAGATCCGTCCTTTTCAATCTTTATGATCTGTGATGGAGTTGTCATTTTCTCTTTCAGTCGTTCTTCGACAATAGCATCTACCTTTAGTTTGATCGAATCGGAGATATCTTTAAAACAAGATGGGGATGGGGTGCCTGAAACATTGGCCGAAGTGCTTACAATCGGTTTTCTGATAGACCGGATCAATTTAAGGCAAATAGGATCCTTTGTGATCCTGATACCAACAGATCCGTCAGCAGCGAGTACAGAAGGAGCCAAACCTTCCGCATCCGGATAAATGATCGTCAAAGGCCTGGTTGCAAAATCCGCCAGGTCATAGCATACCTGATGAAAATCTGGGATGTATTTTTCGATCATCGGGAAATCGTCTACTAAGAGGATAAATGACTTTTCATCCGGACGTTCTTTGATCTTTAATATTTCCTGACAGGCATCCTCGTTGGTGGCATCACAACCTATTCCCCAGATGGTGTCTGTAGGATAAAGGATCGTTCCCCCATTTCGTAAGGCAGCAATTGATTTTTCCAGATTCATTCGTTCGATAATAGGTCAGGTCTTCTATCCTTTGTGCGTTGAAGTGCCTGTTCTTCTCTCCACTTTTCAACAAGCGCTGGATTACCAGATAAAAGTACTTCAGGTACTCGCCAGCCATTGTATTCTTCGGGTCTGGTGTACACTGGTGGAGAAAGCAGATTATCCTGGAAACTATCTGTTAATGCAGAAGTTTCATCATTCAGAACTCCAGGTATCAGACGTACGATCGAATCGACCAGCACTGCAGCGGCAAGTTCACCACCGGAAAGCACATAAGAACCGATCGAGATCTCTTTTGTGATGTAATGTTCTCTTATTCGTTCATCAACACCTTTGTAATGTCCACAAAGAATGATGATGTTTCCTCCAAGCGATAATTGATTCGCCATAGATTGATCCAGGACTTCACCGTCAGGCGTCATATAGATGATCTCAGAATAGGCTCGTTCAGCTTTCAATTTATCGATCACTCTGACGATTGGCTCAATGCACATGACCATTCCAGCCCCACCTCCATATTGATAATCATCTACTTGCTTCTGTTTTTGCAGGGAATAGTCACGAATATTGTGAACATGGATCTCCGTAAGACCTTTGTCCTGGGCCCTTTTTAATATAGAGTGCGAAAAAGGACCTTCGAGTAATTGAGGTACGACTGTAAGTATATCAATACGCATGGCACAAAAGTAATTCAAATCATACTTACCATAAAGGTTAAATCGCTTGATTTAGAACTTTATTTCTATTTTCGGTAGATGACAATGAATAACTTGTTTTTAAGCTTTGCGTTGGTCCTTTTCGTTCAGATTGGACAGTCAATGGCCCAATGGAACAAAAATAGCACTCCTACTTATCCAGAATTAATTGCTCACCTGGAGAAGTTAGATGACCTGCATAAAGAGATCGAGTTATACAGTATGGGTCCATCTGACTTTGGCTTACCTATCTATGTGTGCATTGTCAATGGGAAAGGTGATTCTTTGTCCACTATGTTAAAGGCCCGATCAGAAACAACAATCCTTATCAACAATGGAATTCACCCTGGAGAACCTGACGGAATCAATGCCTGTCTGATCTGGTTGGATGAATGGATCAAACGAGGAAAAAAGACAGAAGGATTACCCGTAATTGCATTCATTCCGGCATATAATGTGGGTGGGATGATGAATCGTTCATCAAGTAGCCGGGCAAATCAGGAAGGACCAGAAGAATACGGGTTTAGAGGAAATGCTCAAAACCTTGACCTCAACCGGGATTTCATAAAAATGGATTCAAAAAACGCCTTTACTTTTTCGAAGATCTTTCATGCGCTTGACCCTGATGTGTTTGTGGATACGCATGTTTCGAATGGGGCGGACTACCAGTATACCCTGACTTTGATATCATCTGTCAAAGAAAGAATTGCGCCTTCCATTTCAGAGCTGACCTATGATATTTTACTTCCACATTTGTGTGATGAACTAGGTAAGAAAAAAACGGATCTGTTTCCCTATGTCAATCTGAAAGGTGAAACTCCTGATACTGGCTTAGAGGCATTCAATGATTTACCTAGATATGCAATGGGCTATGCAGCCTTGTTCCATTCCATTTCATTCACGGTTGAAACTCATATGCTTAAACCTTTTCCGGAAAGAGTGACAGCTACACTCCAGTTTCTGGATGAATTGATACAATGGACGGGATTGAATAGATCTTTGGTCGAAGATCGAAGACAGAAGGCAATAGCACATTTTGGTAAAAGCGACTACTTCAAATTTGATTACCAATTAACAGAGAAAAAAGATTCAGTTTTGTTCAAGGGTTTCGAGCATTCGTATCCAATTAGTGAGGTTACCGGATTGAAACGTTTAAAATACGATCGGAATAAACCTTACAAAAAGTACATCCTTTATTTCAATGAATATAGATCCAATGATTCAGTGAAGATTCCGGAATTCTTCGTCGTAGGTGCTCAATGTGAAGATGTCATAAATCGCTTATCGTTTAATGGGATCAACTATCGACGGGTTGGTACGGATACCACACTGTCATTGACAACGAATAGAGTCTTATCGTTTGATAGTCCGCAAAAACCGTATGAAGGACATTATGCTCATTCGAAAATTGATATTGAAAGAGAGAATGTAGAGATTGACTTGAAAAAAGGAGATTTGATCATCTCAACAGATCAAAAGAACCGTTGGTTCTTAATGCATGTCCTTGTTCCCGAAGCTGAGGACAGCTATTTTACTTGGAATTTCTTTGATAGCTACGTGCAGCAAAAGGAGTATTTCTCTTCATATGTATTTGAAGATAAAGCAAAAGAAATTCTGGAGAATGATACAACATTGAAAAGTACTTTCGAAGAGCGTAAAAAGTTGGATCAAAAGTTTAATGCTTCCTCTTGGGAGCAATTGTATTTTATCTATCAACATAGCGAATACTTTGAGCCATCGTGGCATTTGCTTCCTGTTTTTGAACTCCATTAGCATGAATGAAATAGTTCCTTCCTTAGCCTACTTGTATTTTTCGATCATGAAATCGGATAATTCGATCCATGAGGATGAAAGAAAAATGTTGCATGAAATTCTGGATACCAATTGGAAAAAGATTTCTCAGAAAGGCGATCCTTTTGGCGCAATGGGAATGGAACTTATTGAAAGTATGGTTATGGACCTTGACGAAGGAGAAGTCAAACCACAGGAAGCATTCGACTATTTTCGATCTGTTTTTTTTAAAAGGAAAATCGACTGCAGAAAGATCTGCCAAAACATTGTACTGACAATTTGTATGCAATTTAAAAAAACTAAAAATATGTATTTTAACAGAAGAAATTTTTTAAGGAATTCACTGGCTTCGGCAACAGGGCTGGCAGCCACAACCATGTTGCCCAACGATTAGTTTGCAGGAAATCTTCACCAAACCAACCGCCCCGAAGAAATTATTGTAAAACCGGCAAACAGGATTGCCACCAATGAAACCATCCGGTTTTCGGTAATTGGCCTTAACCACGGGCACATTTT
>CALCCB010000136.1 GCA_937899625.1 uncultured Bacteroidota bacterium | reverse complement strand
TTGGTCTTTCTTACTTTTTCAGCTGCTCTTGGTATTGCCTTTAGGAATTGATAGATCTCTTCCCAGCTTTTTGTAGTAAGTGCAGTTGGCATGTCGCATTGATCACCAATAAAGATTCCTTTCGCACCTAAATTCTCAGCCAATTGGATATCAGTCTTTCGATCGCCAATCACAAATGAATTAGCGAGGTCATAATTACCATAGATGTATTGGTTAAGTAAACCTGTTCCCGGCTTACGGGTAGGAGCGTTGTCTTCAGGAAAGCTTTTGTCGATGAGAATTTCCTTGAATTTAACCTCTTCATTTTCGAAGGCCTGGATGATTTTATCTTGTGTAGGCCAGAAGGTGTCTTCCGGAAAAGAGCTTGTACCTAATCCATCCTGATTGGTAACCATCACCAATTCATAATCCAGTTCACGGGCGATCTTTGATAATCCGCTGAAGACTCCCGGATAGAATTCAAGTTTCTCCAAGCTGTCCAGTTGGAAATCGATTGGCGGTTCTATGACGATCGTCCCGTCGCGATCAATAAACAGTACTTTTTTCATTCTCCAGTTGTTTTAATTCGTTGATCAATAGTGTATTTTCTTCAGGTGTTCCAACGGTAATTCGGATACAGTTGTTAACGACGCTGTTGCGATTGCGAACAATGATCTTTCGATCGACCAATTGCTGATAGGTTGCGTTGGCATCTTTGAATTCAACCAGTAAGAAATTAGCATCGGATGGGTAAATTTTCACGACCGTTTTCAATTCGTTCAGCAGGTTAATCAATCGTTCCTTTTCTTGTTGTAGGATCTGAAGATTTCTGGTGTATGTTTCATTATCGAGCAAAGCATCCAAAGCTGCTTTTTGATTCAAAAGACTCACGTTGTATGGTGGCTTTACTTTGTTCAGTAGATTGATGATCTGCGTATTTGCAAAAGCAAATCCCACTCGTGCCGCTGCCAGACCCCTTGCTTTACTCATGGTTTGTGAAACAACCAAGTTAGGGTAGGTGTTGATCAGATCCACCATGGAGCCCTGCTCGCTGAAATCAACGTACGCTTCATCAACTACTACAATTCCCGGGGAAGATTGAACGATGGCTTCGATCTGTTCCTTTGGAAAAGCATTACCGGTTGGATTGTTGGGTGAGCAGATAAAGGTCAGCTTGATCTTACTGTCCCTAAGAAGTTCCTTCGCGGCGTCGACATCCAGCTCAAATGTGTCAGTCAGTGGAAGCTTGATCAATTCCACAACGTTGATCGCGGCAGAAACATCATACATCCCGTAAGTAGGTGAGAAGGTCAATGCTTTGTCTGTACCCGGATTACAAAAGATCCTGAACAATAGGTCGATCACCTCGTCGCTTCCATTTCCGACGAAGATCTGAGCAGTATCAATTCCTTTTTGGTTGGCTTGAACGGCTTTCAATTCTCGTTGATACGGATCTGGATAACGATTCAGCTCCCCAAATGGGTTCTCATTCGCATCAAGAAACACGCCCTCATTCCCGGAAAATTCATCTCGGGCACTGGAATACGGTTGAAGATTCCTGATGTTCATTCTCACTAAGTTATTGATGTCAATCATTTTTCAAGCTATTTAGGCGCAGTGTTACTGCATTTTTGTGAGCAAATAATTGTTCGGCCTCTGCCATGCATTCGATAGCAGGACCAATGTTTTGAATTCCTTCTGAGCTGAGTTTTTGAAAGGTGATCTTTCGCACAAAACTGTCCAGAGAAACACCGCTGTAGTTGCGTGCATATCCATTGGTGGGCAAGGTGTGGTTGGTTCCACTGGCATAGTCACCGGCACTTTCACAGCTGTAATTTCCAATGAAAACAGATCCTGCATTTCGGATAAGTCCTAAATATCTATCAGCATTTTCAGAGGCCAGGATAAGGTGCTCAGGTGCATATGCATTGCTCATTTCAAAACACTGTTCCATGGTTTCCAAAGAAACAGCGCGACTCTTTTCCAGTGCTTGAACAGCAATTTCTTTACGTGGCAATTGTTCTACTTGAGCGGACAATTCCATCATCACTTGATCGATCACTTCTTCAGAAGTACTCAAAAGGATCACCTGACTATCTGTTCCGTGTTCTGCCTGAGAAAGCAGATCTGCGGCTACGAAAGACGGTTCGCATGTTTCATCGGCGATCACCAGTACTTCACTCGGCCCTGCAGGCATATCGATGGCCGTACCTACTTGTTGAACGAGCTCTTTTGCTTTGGTCACATATTGATTGCCCGGACCGAAGATCTTGTAAACCTGAGGAATACTTTCCGTTCCATACGCCATAGCGGCAATAGCCTGCGCTCCACCAACTTTGAAGATCTTTGTGATACCTACCAGATCAGCAGTAAATAGAATGGCAGGGTCAACCGATCCATTTTTATCCGGAGGGGTGCAAAGCACGATCTCCCCGCATCCTGCAAGCTGAGCAGGGACACCGAGCATCAGCACGGTAGAAAACAGAGGGGCTGTTCCTCCCGGAATATAAAGTCCCACTTTTTCAATTCCTCTGCTTTCTCTCCAGCAAACTACTCCTGGAGTCGTTTCAATCTTTTGGATCACCTCCTGCTGCTTCTTGTGAAAGCGTTCGATGTTACCCTTGGCAAGCTGGATGGCTTCTTTCAGCTCATTGGAAACAGTCTGGATCGCAGCAGAAATCTCTGTCTGACTCACTTGAAACTCCTGAAGATCGAGTCCATCGAAACGCAGTGAATATTCTCTTAACGCTTGATCGCCATTGGATCGAACGTTTTCAAGTACCTTATTTACTAACTCGTTCAGGTTAGCAGTGCCCATGACCGGTCGTTGGCAGATCTCAGCCCAGGTCTCTTTTTGTGGATTACGATATCTTTTCATCACATTACCATTTTGTCAATTGGAACGATCAGAATGCCTTCAGCACCTGCGTCTTTTAATTCATCAATGACTTCCCAGAATTTGTCTTCGTCGATCACCGAGTGCAGTGAGCTCCAACCTTCTTCTGCCAAAGGTAAAATAGTCGGCGATTTCAATACAGGTAAAATAGAGCTTACAGCAGCGATCTTTTCATTCGGAACGTTCATCAGAATGTATTTTGAGTTCTTTGCTCGAAGAACGGACTCCATGCGGAAGATTAGCTTGTCAAGGATCGCACGCTTTTCTTCGGATAGATTTCGTGCTGCTGCAAGAACGGCCTCAGACTTCAGAATGACATCCGTTTCTTTCAATCCATTCTTGAAAAGGGTGGAACCGCTGCTCACGATGTCGCAGATACCATCAGCTAAGCCAATGTTTGGAGCGATTTCCACCGACCCTGAGATCTTGTGGATCTCCGCGGTTATGTTGTTGGCAGCAAGAAATTTATTCACCGTATTGGGATAGGAGGTAGCAATTCGCTTTCCATTGAAATAGGAAAGTCCATCGGCTTCAACCTCTTTAGGTACAGCCAGTGAAACCCGACATTTTGAAAAGCCAAGCTTGCGAACGATGTCTGCGTTCTTCTCTTGCTCGATCAACAGGTTTTCTCCTATGATGGCAATGTCCGCTACACCATCTTCCAGGTATTGTGGGATATCCGAATTGCGCAGATAGAGAATTTCCAGTGGAAAGTTGGGAACAGCCACTTTAAGTTGGTCTCTGCCATTGTCTACTTTGATGCCGCATGATTTGAGGAGGTCCAATGACTCTTCATTGAGACGTCCACTTTTTTGAATTGCAATTTTTAGTTTACTCATGTTTTAATCGTTTTGTCTGAGTAAACCTCCGGGGAACAAAAAACCCGTCTGATCTACTCAGACGGGTTTGATAATATTTGGTTCAAGTTACTGTACGCCATTATCAGCTCGCCTGAGAGCAAGTATGAAAATGATGATGATGTAACTGAATAAAGTTCATTTGTTCAAAATTGTGAGGCAAATATATGAAGTTTTTTGAAAATCAAAGTAGTCATGTGAAATTCTTAGAGTAATCCAATTCAAGGACAATGTACTTACTCATACAATTATGCAATTTAAAGGTGAACGACAGTCAGAAGATTGCGATTTATGATCCTGCGAAAGGGGTGCCGAAAATTCCTACCGCCAGCTCAGCCCAAATAAGAAATGCAAATAGCAAAACAGTTCCACCAATTATGAACCTAAATTTCAAATTCCTGACTTTTCTCAGAATGAGTTCAATCAATATTCCTGTTCCGAACAAAAGGACTCCCATTATTGAAAAGTCTCGCAGACTCCAGTTGACCTCATCTGTAAATTGCATGGCAATCAGAGGTACAGATAGAAGTAGTGACGCGAATACCAGAAGAATTTCCAATCTTTTATTCATTGTGAGTTCGTTTTATGAATTCATATCTGCATTAACGGACAACTGCAAGTAAATGTTGTGTTATTGTTAATTATTTGCATTCAACTGATGAGTTCAATCAAAATTCTAAAAATTGATAACTGTCTACTTATTGTACTTTTTACAATAAAATTAAGTTTATTCCGATTTTTATCTTTACATTGCCCCATGAGGTTCATTTTAACTTTAATTATCGGGTGTACGTTTCATCAATCAATGGCACAGAATATTCCTATTGATTTTGAACAAGGTGGGTATGGAAATGATTGGGTTTGGACAACTTTCGAAAATGATAATAATCCACCATTGGAAATAGTTCCAAACCCAGATCCTACTTCAATAAATCCGTCAAGCACTGTTGCTATGTTTACTGCGAAACAAAATGGTCAACCATGGGCAGGTTTCGAATCAACTCATGGAGCTGGAATAGGATCATTTTCGCTGGATAACGAAAATTGTACAGTGAAAATTATGGTATGGAAATCCGTAATCAGTGATGTTGGGATTAAATTTGTAGATGCGAATAATGCTGCTCAGCCCGAGATTAAGGTCAGTAATACGTTGGTTGATCAATGGGAAGAATTGACCTTTGATTTTTCCTCCAGAATTGGTGTTTACCCTTTGGTGAAAGATCAGATTGTGATTTTCCCTGATTTTAACTTGAGCGGAAGAACTAAGGATAATGTCGTGTTCATTGATAATATTTATGGGACAGACAATACGTCCGAAATCACAAATAATCAATTAACTACCAAAATTCAACTTTATCCGAATCCTTCGAATGATTGTGTGGAAATTATAAATGGTAATGGTAATATTGACGCAGAGTTGTTCGATATTTTAGGAAACATGGTGAAGTCAATACATTCATCTTCTTTCAAAATTGATGACCTACCGAATGGCATTTATTTATTTAAAATAAAAACTAAAGGTACTTTTGAAACTCTGAGGTTAGAGAAGATTTAATTCAAGACTTCAAGTAAAATGAATCTTGTAATCTGGTTTTTTTTCGTTTCGTTCTAAAGATTGAGCTCAAATTCAAAAGTCAATTTTCCCTGTCAAAAATCCTTTAGTCATTTTGGAATAATTAGCCAGAAAAAAAAGGTTTTCTCAATTCAAGGGGTAATTTCATCTCATCTTATAATTTCATTATGAATTAGTTCATTAGGCTAGGTAGAGATATTATTTTGACATTTTTTATTTAACCATAAAATAGCTTAATTTCATCCTACTTTAAGCAAAACGAGAATCAATGTATTTTTTTAAAACAGCTCTAACTATCCTTTTTCTTGCCCTTTCATCCAAGTTCTTCTCTCAACAAAACGCGTTTGATTTTGACGGAATAGATGATTATGCGACTGCTCCAAATGCTTCTGCACTGATTACAAATTCTGGTCAGTTAAGCATGACAATGTGGGTGTATCCGACCTCAACAGTAACCGGTTATCCAAATTTTGAAGGATTTGCTGGTTTCAGAAATGATCTGAATGCTGACTTCTATCTCTTACAATTGGGAACCAATACAGTAGAGGCAAGATTTAGGAATAGCGGTGGAACAAATTTCGATATTGTTTACAATGGATTAGTCTTAAATGCATGGAATCATTTTGTTCTTACCTATGATGGGACTAATTTCTCACTTTATCATAATGGTATATTCCAGGCTTCAATTGCTGCAAATGGTACAATAACTAATTCTACCCAAGGATTTAATATAGGTCGTCTGCCGTTTTCAACAAGTTTTTTTCTTGATGGAAAGCTGGATGAAGTTTCCTTATGGAACACGTCACTAGTGCAAGGAGATGTAACCGCTATTTACAATGGGTGTGGAATTGATTCAAATAGTGCTGGTCTTCAATTGCTGTATGGATTTAACCAAGGCATTGCAAATGGAAATAATTCTGGGGTCGTTAATCTTCTTGATGCAACTGGAGCAATAAATGCTTCAATTACGGGTGCTGCTCTTTCCGGTCCATCGTCCAATTTTGTCAATGGGGTGCAGGGTGGGGGTTTTTCAACTTCGAGTACATCAAGTTGTGACACTTACACGTGGGCTTTAAATGGTGTCACATATGCATCGTCGGGAACTTATGCGTATGTTATACCAAACGGGAGTTCAAATGGGTGTGACTCCACAGTATTTTTGAACTTAACGATCAGTTCTCCTCCGGACCTGACAACCAATGTTACTTCCTGTGATTCTTATACCTGGTCGGTAAATGGGAGTACCTATACTACAAGTACCACAGCCATGGCAACCTTAAACAATTCGCTGGGATGTTCATATAATCATACCCTCAACCTAACAATAAAAAATTCAACTGAGGCAACAGATGTAAAAGTTTCTTGTGATTCGTACACTTGGATTGACGGTAATACATATACCAGCTCAACGAACACCCCAACTTTTGTCATTCCGAATTCTGTTGGTTGTGATTCAATAATTACACTTGATTTAACGATTAATTCTATAAGCAATACAGTAATTGATAATGGGGATGGATCCTATTCCTCAGATGTTGCGGCAATAGAATATTCATGGGTTGATTGTGACAATTCATATACCGCCCTGAATGGAGAGAATGGACAGACGTTTATTCCAATTCTTAACGGCACATATGCTTTAATTGTCTCTGATGCAAATTGCACTGATACTTCTGGCTGTTTCAACGTCGGTGGTATTGGAATAGATGAAATAACCGAAAGGTTTAAGATTTATCCGATACCGTCAACAGATAAACTAGAAATTATTCCTTTTCAAAAAGGTGAATTTACCTATCGTATTTTCGATGCACTCGGTAAAGAAATTCAGAATGAAACTAAATTGCAAGAGATTATTTGTATCGAAAATTTAGCGGAAGGGTACTTTTATCTTGAGATTTCAAATGAAGACGGATTTATTCAGAATTATAAGTTCATTAAACATTAGAAATTCAGTGAAAAAAACCACTATGGATATCTGCTTTACTTAAATAGTAAAATTATCGCCGACTAAGAAACTACAGAACAAATGTATTCTGTTGAACAATTCGACTAATGTAATTGAGCTGACCACGATGTCTAGAAAGATGACAGCATAATTGGATTAAAAAGAATTCAATTGTTCTTCCTTTATGTTGAGTTGGAGGGTCGGGCATTTCATCTTGTAATTTTTCACTTGGAAAATTCAATAATATTTGATCTACGACCGTTATTGTCTCGTTAATCTCTTTAATCACCTTTTCCTTTGAGATTTTAGAAATTGAAAATTCCTTTTCTCGATTCCTGATGTATCCTGTATTTCCCAGACAGGTGCCTATGAAAAACTTAAGATTACCGCAGCTATGCATTGCTAATACACCTGCCGGGTTAATAATCCCATTCATCCTCACCCAGAGATATTGGCCGTCAAGTTCATCAATCTCTTTGACCATTTCCTTGAGATCTCGAACTATTATATGACGTATATTTTCAATAAAGCGATTTTGATTCATTGTCCTAATGCGCAATTATGTTCATTAATTTCTTATGTTCGGCCCATCGAATTTTTATAACCTTTTCTATTTTGTTCTGCTGATCTTTTGATAGTTCGGATAGCCAACCATATGATTTTCCGGACCTAAAAAACTTTTCCGTATTAAAATGAAATGACTGAGGTTTTTCTTCGAGCTCTTTTTTCATTTTATCGAATTCTGTCTTTTCAATGATTATTTCTAAATCCTTTTTGGAAATTGAGATATCACAACAAATAAACTCAAATAAGTTTCTTGCAGTAGTTAGTTTATCATCAACAAGGTCTTCATACTTTAGATTGATGATATTCATTTTTTCATTTGCTTTTATCACCCATTCAATCGTATGATTAAAGTAATCACCAAAATAGAGATTGCCCTCGAGAAAAATATCAATAAATGCCTCAAGTTCCATTGCGGCATCAACCTCAAGCAAAGGATGTGATTTATAAAAGTGAAACTGTGAATTTACCACACCTCTGGGATCTCTGTACACATGAATAAATTTGCTATCTGGATGAATTTCTTTAAATGGAAGATCATTTAAATAACTGTGCAAATACCAGACTCTTGGTAAACCTTTAGTCTTTTTAATGAAGTTGTAAAATTCTATTTCTCCATATTGGGAAACGAACACCTCAGGCCAAGGGATGGTATGATGACCTATATCACCTTTGTAAATTCCACTTTCTTTTGAGTATTGAAATGCAAATCGTAACATTTCCATGATGTATTTCTTGGTCAAGTGGGTCCCTACTTTCTGATGAGTTGTGATAAAGATGTCATATTCATCTGTAACCCAATTATTTTTCAGCCGGGCAATTAATGACTCATCATAAAATGGTGGATAAACCAATCCATTTATTTCTTTTGCTCTGAAACCATAATTGTTGAGCAGAAAAGTTGGTTCAATATTCCTTAGCCCACCGTGATTTCCCATATTTCAAAATTTTGCAACCAATAAACCACATTCAGTTGCAATCACTGTATACTCAATCTTATATTCATCTAGCTTTTGGTAAAAGTCTTTACATTCTTCGTATCGATCCAAAACGTTGTCTGCGATGATCAAGCCGCCTTTAAGTAATAGACCCTTTGATAGGATAAGCTCTAATTGTTGCCCATAATGACTTTTCTGCGCATCAAAAAATACTGCATTGTATGGATTGGATAATCTATTAATAACTTCCATGGCTTCACCGCAAAGAACATTCACATTTATTTCGAGCTCTTCCATTAAGCTTTCCGTCTGATTTGCTACACTTTCTTCAAATTCTATTGTGTCTAAAACACAATTGTCGTTAACTCCGGATATCAAATAGAGTGCAGAAAGGCCATGCGCTGTTCCTATTTCTAAAATTCTTTCAGGGTTAGCCGCGAGCATTAAACTCTGAAGAATTCTTCCTGTATCTTTCCTTATGGGGTTCCTCCATCCATATGATCCCTTCTCATTTGTATACGTTTCACCGTGCTTCTGGAACTGCTCAAGTCTCTCAATTTCCCTCTCAATTTCTTCTTTTTTCATGAATTTAAATGTTTTGTTTTACATTTCTAGTGGTCTCCACAACCCGCTTTAGGAAGTGATGGTAAAGATAATTGAATTCACTAATAAAGTTATATGACCTAGTAGAATAGGTTGTTACCTATCCATTTCATTGGTTTTTTATTTTGATATCTTTAATAATTCATTATGAAAAAAATTACGATCGTATACTGTTCACTTTTTATCACATTTGCTTCAGCTCAAGAAGTTGTATCTACGCAAGGTGATTCATATGCGAATTCAAATGTCAAAATAGATTTCAGAATAGGCGAAGTGATCATGGATACATGCACCGATGGATCCAATGATTTAACTCAAGGTTTTCATTAAACCAACTGGAACTATTTAGTAATGGAGGATCATGCTCCTAACCTCGCAGCCAGAATTTTCCCAAACCCAACACAAGATGTAATCTGCATTGAAACAAGCACTTTTGAGAATGTAACTTACACACTTTATGATGCACAAGGAAAACTCGTTCTGCAGAATTTACTTTCTGCAGAACATACACCCATTCAAGTAAGTCAATTAGCTACAGGGAGTTATTCATTGACCTTGAATAACGAAACACGAAATTTAAAAACATTTAAGCTTATTAAAAACCAATAAATCATGTTGAGCACAATAAAAAAATCAAATCCGCGATATCCCGATATACATCGAAAAAAAAATAACACTGTCAATCGTTGCCTTATTAATAATCTCGTTAAGCTCTCTCGGACAAGCACCTGAAGGGTTAAAATACCAGGCAGTATTAAGAGATGCTGGAAACATTGTTTTAAATAATCAGGCCGTTGGTATGCGAATGACCATCCAACAAGGTTCAATAGGAGGAAAAACAGTTTATCAGAAAACTTTTTCACCTACAACCAATGCGTACGGTTTAGTAAACCTAGAAATTGGAAGCGGGACAGTGGTAAGTGGCAACTTTGCCACCATCGATTGGGCAAACGGACCATACTTTATAGAAACTGCTGTTGATGTAACAGGTGGAACAAGTTAAGCTGTAATGGGCACAACTCAGTTAATGAGTGTTCCTTACGCCTTGCATGCTAATACAGCAGAAAACCTAATCAACGATCAGGTTGATGATGCTGATGCGGATCCAAATAATGAGATGCAAGACATTTCATTGACTGGAACAGATCTTTCTATTTCTGGAGGAAGTACAGTAGACCTTTCCGCTATACAAGATGGAACAGGAACAGATGATCAAAATATATCAGGGTCAGGATTATCAGGCACTGTTTTGACTATTGGTATTGAAGGTGGAACATCAGAATCAGTAGACCTGTCAACGTTGCAAGATGTTTACACGGCAGGCACCGGTATTGACATTACAAATAATGTAGTTAGCACAACGGAACCTACGCACACAATCGGCTTATGGCCGGAATTAGGTGGCTACGTATTTTGGGTTTCTACAGATGGTAAACACGGCCTTGTGGCAGAAACGTAAGATCAAGGATTCACCACATGGTATGATGCTCAAAACTTGATTTCAAACCCCTCTAATCATTCAGTTAATGGACAAAAATTCAGAGATTGGCGAATGCCAACAAAATACGAATTAAATGAAATTTACTTGCAGCAGGTAGCAATTGGCGGTTTTGCTAGTACCTACTATTGGAGTTCTACGGAGTACGGTAACAGCTCTGCGTGGCTTCAGTATTTCGTCGCTGGTAGCCAGAACGACGACGTTAAGGTCACCACGTTCTATGTTCGCGCTGTTCGGGCTTTTTAACTATTTATCCATTTAACTATTTAACTATTTTTTATAGTGGGTGGTTTACCGCGTAGCGGTCAAATTTTAAAAATGGGTTTTATAAAATGCAAAATCCCTCCGAGTAGGAGGGATTTTTTTGTGCTGTATTTTTGGTAGTGGGTCGTTGGTTATAACGGTCGTTTCGCAAGCAGGCGAACGACCCACACTTTTCACAAGATCGTTTTACCGAAGATCGAACTTAATCGTTGAAACAAATTATTGTTTCGAAGGATTTTCTGGGCTGGCGCTTGTTTGCTGTTATGTGCATCAAAAAAGCCCTCTATTTCTAAAGGGCTTCTCTGAATTATTACTCTTTTACTACCGTTATCTCTTTGCTCTCTACACTGAGTAAATACTGACCTCGAGAAAGCATATTAAGATCAATAGTTTCTTTGTTTGATTTAAAAGTTCCATTTAAGACAACTCTACCCTGAATATCTATTAGGGCATATTCTTTGTTTACGATCCATTCTCCTTCTGCAGTGAGGAATGAACTGGTTGGGTTGGGGTAAAATGCCATGAAATTAACTTTGTTTTCACCAATACCTGTGAAATCCAATGTAAGGTTTAATGTTATTGTACTGTCACAACCTGCAGAATTTGGAATTACAGCTGTATAAGACCCGGATTCTGCATAAGTCTGATTGTTGATTAACCAGGTGTATGAGTCAAGAGCAGTTTCGGTTTGAATGGATAAACTCGAAAAATTAATGGTCAAATTCAAAGTTGTCGTCAATGGACAACCAGAAGCATTGGTTCCAACATGGGTATATATACCGGAAGTTGTATATGTCGTTCCGTTCAACGCCCAGGTGTAAGAATCACATGCTGTTTCCGTAACTGTAGCTGTTGTAGAATTGTTGATCGTCAAATTCAAAGTTGTCGTCAATGCACAACCTGAAGCATTGGTTCCAACATGGGTATATGCACCGGAAGTTGTATATGTAGTTCCGTTCAACGCCCAGGTGTATGAATCACATGCTGTTTCCGTAACTGTAGCTGTTGTTGAATTGTTGATCGTCAA
>CALCCB010000135.1 GCA_937899625.1 uncultured Bacteroidota bacterium | reverse complement strand
CGGATCGAAGATCTTGTCGACATCCTGTTTTAGATGAGGTACCCAATTAGGATCATTTTTATAGATCTTAAATGGCAGTTGATGAAATGCTTTGACGTCTTTTTCGGAAGTTACTTCTTGGATTCTCATGGTATTACACTTGCAACAAAGGTAATCATCAAAAAAAAACTGAAGAAAATATTATTTGTAATAAGAATATATTAAATTTGCCCCCACTAATTATGGATGGTGATGTAGCTCAGTTGGTAGAGCAAAGGACTGAAAATCCTTGTGTCGGCGGTTCGATTCCGTCCATCACCACCAGAAGGCGATCAGCAATGATCGCCTTTATTTTTTGATAAACTTTTGAGTAAGTGGTTGACCTTCAGAATATATTGAAAGTAGGTAGGTTCCTGCTGTCAATTCCGAAATGTCAATTTGAAAACTGGTTGTTGCGTTAGTCTTGTGCGACACTATTTCTCGGCCAGAAAGGTCATGCACCGAGTATCTGTCAATAAAAGAAATAGTTTTCACACTTACTTTTTCTTGGGCTGGATTCGGCCAAATCTCAAATGAATCGAATTTTTCTTCTACACCGACATCACAGATTCCAGGTAAATTTTGATCGATCCATGTTGCTCGCTGTTGGATGTAATCTTTAAGGAATTGCACATCTTCTTCATAAGTTTGGCCTACAAATGAATTCCAGTTGACATATACTCCTATGATCGGCCAACGTTGAAAATTTCGGAACCTTGCCTCTGCCGCAAGATTCACAATCGAATCAATCATGAGGTGAATTGAGTCCGTATGCAAAGGCCCAGAACGCAATTCTTCCCAACGGCATTTTAATCCATTCCGGTATGAGGGAGCATCCAACAGGCGTTCCCACCAGAAAGGAATTGCTGTTGTGAAATCACAGATCTCATCGAAATTGTATTGCCATCCAGTTGTTAGATCGGCATCACAGTAATCGGCATTTCCATACGACAGATTGAAATCCCACATCGGACCGGCGATCAGTTTTCCGTTTTTAAATCCGTCATCACGATCTTTGTACATGAAGGAGCTTGACCTGTATCCATCCACCGTTCGGCCAATTTCTTGCAAGATGAAGAAATCATAAAAGGATTCTGCATCAATGTATTTCGAATAGCCTTCAATCGGGTCATCGAATAAAGGACCATTTACCGTATTTTCAAAATCGCTGAGGAAATTTTGCATATAGGAGACTTGGACAGGCACCAATTCATCGAACTCTGGGTCATGAAACTGGAAAAGAACCTCATTATTGAAATTGCTGGACCAGCTAAATCCAACTTCTCCGGTCAATTTATCAACCTTAACAATGTACCCTCCGGTTAGAGGTAAACCCAATGTTTCCCAGGTTTCGAGCTTGTCTATATTGACGCGATCATTGTCAACTTTTATTCTCTCCATCAAGATATATAGTCCTTTATAATCGCCATCAATGATCAATTCGCAATATCTCGATCGAGATGCGTAATGGCCCATTTTTCTGGACAAGTTATATGTCAGGACATTTCTGGCGAGGGTTTTGTCGGGGTAGGGTCCATATAGAATCCAGTCGTTTTCTGTCGGTAATCCAAGTAATGGGTAATTCAATTTAATCCCAAATTGATCCTGGGTTTCAAATCCATAATTTTTCTTGGGATATTGTTGAGAAGTAGATCCTCTTATTTCGATGGAGATTTTATTATCATAATGATTGAATGGGTCGGTGAGGTAGTTTCTAACGCCTACTCCATTATCAATGATTCCCATATCACAAAAAGTTCTTGTGACGTCATTGATTGTTTCGCCTGGAGGTGTGTTGATCACTACGATCGGAAGATCGGAATCAGTGAATGTTACTTGCGAACTGATTGAAAACGTAAAAAAAAGAAAAAGATAAGTTAGCTTTCTTAACATCTTTAGGGGTTATAGTACTTTTCAGTTATTGATTCAAAAGGTAAGGCAAAAAGATAAGTATCCCAACAATTGCAGCAAAAACGCAAGCGATTAGAACAGCACCCGCGGAAATGTCTTTTATGGTTTTGATGTGGGCATTTTCTTCCATGGAATAGAGGTTGCATAATCTTTCGATGGATGTGTTGATGACTTCCAGCCCAAGTACAAGTCCCGAAACTGAAAAGATATTTATCCAGTCTTGTCGGTCAATTTTAAAGTAGATCCCAAGAAGAATTGTTACAAGTAGCATTCCAAGCTCAACCAAAAAATTCCGCTCTCTAAGCATCGCACGGATACCATTGAAAGCGAATACAAAGCCTTTGACAAATTTCTTCACAGGCAAATTTACATCATTGTCGATCAATTTTGAAATTAAGCGTATTTTTGCATCAGTTCATTGCATAAACTTATGAAGAAAGGTGGAGGGACTGGCCCGATGAAACCTTGGCAACCTATTCTGGCAACGGAAAAAGGTGCCAAATCCGATCCCTGTTCAAAAGGGAAAAGATAAGTTGGTGGTACTTTGTACTTCTCTTTTTTCATAGTGTAATGAGTAGATATGACTATGAAAACAATTCAGGAAATTTTAAAAGAAAGGATCCTCATTTTAGATGGGGCAATGGGTACAATGATCCAACGCTATCAGCTGGAAGAGGATGACTTTAGGGAAGGTTGGTTTGAAAATCATCCGCACTCATTGAAAGGGAACAATGACTTGTTGTCTTTAACTCGTCCGGAGATCATCAAAGAGATCCATCGGAAATATTTTGAAGCGGGAGCAGATATTGCCGAAACAAATACCTTTTCCGGGACAACTATTGCGCAAGCTGATTATGCATTGGAACATGCCGTGTATGACATTAATTATCATTCAGCAAAAATTGCAAGAGAGGTTGCAGATGAGTTTACTCGTTCTAATCCGGATAAACCACGTTATGTTGCTGGATCAATAGGACCGACCAATAGAACGGCTTCTATTTCTCCGGATGTAAATGATCCAGGTTTTAGAGCGATTTCCTTCGATGACCTAGTACTTGCATATAAGGAACAGGTCAAGGCACTTATTGATGGAGGTGTGGATCTGCTTCTTGTGGAGACCATTTTCGACACCTTAAATGCCAAGGCAGCTTTATTTGCGATTGATGAGGTGTATGAGGAGCTGAATATTGAATTACCGATCATGGTATCAGGAACGATTACAGATCAGAGCGGTAGAACCTTAACTGGTCAGACTACGGAAGCATTTTTGATATCGGTTTCACACATGCCATTATTGACCGTAGGATTGAATTGTGCTTTGGGAGCTTCAATGATGAGACCTTATCTACAGGTTCTGGATAAAAAGACAGCGTTTGGTGTTAGTGCTCATCCCAATGCAGGTTTACCAAATGAATTCGGTCAGTATGACGAAACTCCAGAAATGATGGCAGTTCAGATCAAAGAATTTCTTGATGAAGGATTGATCAATATCATTGGAGGGTGCTGCGGTACCACACCTGATCATATTAAAGCAATTGCTGAATTGGCGAAAAATTACTCACCCAGATCAACAACAAATGTCTGAGACAAAAGCAACATTGAAACTATCAGGACTAGAGCCTTTGATCGTTACTCCGGAAAGCAATTTTGTGAATGTCGGTGAACGAACGAATGTAACGGGATCAAGAGCTTTTCTTCGAATGATCAAAGAAGGGGACTATGAGTCTGCATTATCTGTCGCTCGCGAGCAAGTGGAAGGTGGAGCTCAGATCATTGATGTCAACATGGATGAAGGAATGATCGATGGGGTGGAAGCGATGGTCAAGTTTTTAAACCTGATCGCCTCTGAGCCGGATATTGCCAGAGTGCCAGTCATGATCGATAGCTCAAAATGGGAGATCATAGAAGCAGGATTAAAATGCATTCAAGGCAAAGGAGTCGTGAATTCAATTTCGTTGAAAGAGGGTGAGGCCAATTTCATTTCGCAGGCAAAAAAGATCAAAAGATACGGTGCGGCTGTGATCGTAATGGCTTTTGATGAAAACGGACAGGCAGATTCATATGAAAGAAGAATCGAGATCTGCAAAAGATCCTATGATATATTGGTTAATGTTGTCAAGTTTCCAAAGGAAGACATCATTTTTGATCCAAATATTTTTCCTGTTGCCACCGGGATGGAAGAGCATAATAACAATGCTCTTGATTTCTTTAGAGCAACCAAATGGATCAGAGAAAATTTACCCGGAGCACACGTAAGTGGAGGAGTTTCCAATGTATCCTTTTCATTTAGGGGTAACGATGTGGTTAGGGAGGCAATGCACTCTGCTTTCTTGTATCATGGAATTCAACATGGAATGGACATGGGGATTGTCAATCCGTCGATGCTTGAGGTTTATGATAACATCAACAAAGAGCTATTAGAGTATGTTGAGGATGTACTTCTCAATCGAAGAAGTGATGCAACCGAGCGATTGCTTGAGTATGCTGAGACGGTGAAAGGGGATGGGAAAAAGAGGGAGGCTGATCTTTCATGGAGAGAACAATCGGTGCAAGGAAGATTATCATATGCCTTGGTGAAAGGCATTGTAGAATTCATCGACCAGGACGTAGAAGAATGTAGGCATCAGTTTCAACGACCGATAGAGGTGATCGAAGGTCCTTTGATGGATGGAATGAACATTGTTGGTGATCTGTTTGGAAGCGGCAAGATGTTTTTACCTCAGGTAGTAAAGTCTGCCAGGGTAATGAAAAAAGCCGTAGCCTATTTACTCCCATATATTGAGGAAGAAAAACAGGAGGGGAATTCATCTTCTGGAAAGATCCTCATGGCTACCGTGAAAGGAGATGTGCATGATATCGGAAAGAATATAGTGGGTGTGGTTTTAGGATGTAACAACTATGAAGTGATCGACCTTGGAGTAATGGTTCCCTTTGAACGGATCATTGCAGAGGCTAAAAAACATAATGTCGATGTGATCGGATTAAGCGGTTTGATTACCCCATCTTTGGACGAAATGGTTACAGTGGCAAAGGAAATGGAAAAAGAGGGGATGAATATTCCTTTATTGATCGGTGGGGCCACTACATCTAAAGTGCATACCGCTGTTAAGATACAGCAGAATTATCTGAAAGGGGAAACGATCCATGTTCTGGATGCATCAAGAGCTGTGACGGTAGTTGAAAGTTTACTTGGGCCTAAAAAAACTGATTTTATACACGAGCTGCGTTTGGAATATGATCGTGTTAGACAACATCATGAAAAACACAGAGCGGCTAAAGAATTGATCACGATCGAAGCTGCCCGAACAAATAAGTATAAAATAGATTTTAATCCTCAAGATTTAAAGAAACCCAACAGGATGGGATTGACCCATTACGAGGGTTACCCCTTGAGTGAGCTACTGAATTATATTGACTGGACTCCTTTTTTCCAGACATGGGAGCTTTATGGGAAATATCCAGCAATTCTTGAAGATAAGGTTGTTGGAGTAGAGGCAACAAAACTTTTCAAGGATGCGCAGGCAATGCTTGGAAGGATCGTTTCCGAAAAATGGCTGGAGGCACGCGCTGTAGTGGGCTTGTTTCCTGCTAATTCAATTGGAGATGATATAGAGATCTACGCTGATGAAGATCGAAGTTCTCTCCTTCATGTACAACGAACGCTGAGACAACAAACAAAGAAAGCTCAGGGAGTTCCTAATCTTGCATTGGCGGATTTTATTGCTCCAAAAGAATCCGGGATCAATGATTACATAGGAGGTTTTGTGGTAACGACCGGTATTGGTCTTGACGAAAAAGTTATTGAATTTGAAAAAGACCATGACGATTATAACGCCATTCTTCTAAAGGCTCTAGCAGACAGACTGGCTGAAGCTTTTGCAGAAAAAATGCATGAGATCGTCCGGAAAGAGCTTTGGGGATATGTGAAAGATGAGTCATTATCAAATGATGAATTGATCAAAGAAACCTACAGAGGTATACGACCGGCTCCAGGTTATCCTGCGTGTCCGGATCATACCGAAAAAGTAGGTTTGTTCTCAATTTTGAAGGCACATGAGTTAACGGGTGTAACTTTGACAGATAGTCTTGCTATGTATCCTGTTTCTTCTGTCTCGGGGTGGTATTTTGCTAATGAGCAATCAAAGTATTTTGGTTTGGGTAAGATCAATTCAGAGCAGGTAAAAGATCTCGCGGAAAGAAAGGGATATTCGTTGGATGAAATGGAGCGATGGTTAAGTTCCGTAATGCTATAAAACAAAAGCGACTCCTTTGGGGGGAGTCGCTTTTCTAACCTAACCTAACCACTATTCACTGAAAAAGACTTCTAGTCAGATTGATGACGTTTTGATCATCAATCACAAGACAAATTTATATCCAGTTCAGACGGAAATAAAATCAAAAAAGAACAACTATTGCAGTTTCTTTTATCCTATGCATGCATACCAATTGTTTTGAGATTGAATAGTTGTCACATATTTTCTATTCATAGAAAGAAAATTGGGTTTCGTAGAAAATGAGCCCGTTTTATCCTTGGAATCCTAAGTTGAAAAAATATTTTTTTGTTTTCGACCAATTCTTAGATTGGCCCGATTAACGGTATAATTTAAAAGAGGTAAAATATAGAATAGACTGAATTCAAATAAGATTCTTACATCTTGTTTATCAGATACTTTACAAAATGAATTATTAGAAAGCTAACTTAAAGGTTACTGGTCATTTTCCAGTTCAATTTCTTGTATACCCATACTTTAAATTGGTAAGTAAGGAGATACAGAGATGGGATGATAACCAATGTTAAAAATGTCGCAAATGTCAATCCATAAATGATTGTCCAGGACATAGGAGCAAAGAATAGATTATTATCTCCTCCAATGAACACATTTGCATCATATGAGGTAAAGAACCCAAGGAAGTCAATGTTCAAACCAACTGCCATTGGTATCAATCCAAGTATGGTAGTTATTGCTGTAAGTAGAACTGGACGTAATCTCGTTTTTCCACCTTGAATTGCAGCTTTCACGATCTCATCATATGGCAGCATTTGATCTTCATCCATTTCAAGCTCTTCTCTTCTTTTCTTACGAAGCATGTTGGTGTAATCGATCAATACAATTGCATTGTTAACAACCACACCGGCCAGAGAAATGATTCCGATCATGGTCATCATGATCACAAAGTTTTGTCTTGATATCACAAGACCGAGTAGTACTCCGATTAACGAAAGTAATACGGTGAACATGATCACACCTGGAGCACTATACGAATTGAATTGAGCTACGATAATTACAAGGATCAGGAATACGGCGATTAAAAGTGCTTTGCTCAAAAATGCCATTTCTTTGGCTTGCTCATCTTGCTGACCGGCAAATTTATACGACAATTTATCGCTCAACTCTCCCTTGTCTTCATAAGATTCCATCTGTTTTTTAAGGATCTGAACAACTTCATTGGCATTGAACCCCTCCGTCACATTGGATGTTACTGCTACCAAAGGAACCTGGTCCTTTCTGATCACAGCAGAAAAGGAAGCTTCCTCTTGCGGATTTTGAATAACAGAACGCACCGGAATATTCATTAATTGACCCTTGTTGTTACGGAAGATCAAACGCTGATCCATTAAAGCGTCAAAGTTCTCTCTGCTGTTTTGATTAAAACGCACGACAATATCATACGATTCTTCATCCTTTGTGTACGTAGTGATGTCCTGTCCGAGCAATGCTTTACGCATCGCCATACCCACTTGATATGTGGAGGCATTTAATTTTCGAACTTGATCACGATCAACTTTGATTGGAATCTCCGGACGATTTGCTTCAACGTTGAGTTTAAGTTTTTCTACACCTGGTACTGCTTTTCGATCTAAAAAGATCCTGAGCTTTTCAGCTTCAGCAATAAGTTCTTTGTAATCCATTCTCCCGGTTACTTCGATGTTGATCGGAGCTCCTTGTGGTGGACCCATTTCATCTTTCGCCGCAGTAATATCGATATCTGCAGTGAATCGTCCTTTGATGGCATCCTGAATGCGTTTTAGCACATCGGACGTTTTCTTTCCGTTACGGTATTGAAATTCAACAAAGTTGACTGTTACTCTCCCTTTGTGAGGCGTATTACCCATTGCAACTCCTTGCTGAGGGTCACTAGTTCCTTCTCCAACCTGAGAAATGATCGACTGAATGAATCGCTCATTTTCTGGAATTCCTTTCTTGATATCCGACTGGATGTCCTCTTTTAAAAGATTATTCAACAGTTCCTCAACTTCAAGTGTGGTTCGGTTGGCTACCTTGATGTCCGTACCAATTGGATGAGAGATGAAAATATTGACATAATTTGGCTCGTTCGCAGGGAAGAAATCTACTTTAGGAGGGAATACCCCCATCAGAACAAACGACAAGAAGAATAACCCAATTGTACCTAAAAGGAATTTCCTTGGTCCTTTACCTGTCAACGCATAAGTCAGAAAACGCTCGTAAAACGCTTCAAGTTTTGGTAAGAATCCATTCTGAAAACGCACAGTTCCCGGATAAAATACATATGCGTTCAATAAGCCAAGGATGGCCGCAAGAAGGAATAAATTACCCCAGGTAATAGAACCAAGGATGATCAGAAGTACGCCTATAATAGTGAGAAATGCAGAGACTTTCAGAACCTTTGACTTGTTAGGAACATCCTGAGTTACTTTCATGTAGGCCACTGCTAAAACTGGATTGATCACCAATGCTACAAATAAAGAAGATCCAAGGACGATAATCAGTGTAATCGGCAAAAACTTCATGAATTCACCCATGATTCCTGGCCACAATGCAAGAGGAATGAAAGCTGCAAGTGTTGTGGCTGTAGAAGCTATGATCGGCCAGGCAACTTCACCGACACCCATGATCACTGCTTGTTTCGGCTTATACCCTTCATCCATGTGTCTGTAGATATTCTCCACGATCACAATACCATTGTCTACAAGCATTCCCAAGGCCAATACCAGAGAAAAAAGTACCATCAGGTTCAATGTTACTCCCATTGATGAAAGTATCAGGAACGACATTAACATACTTAATGGAATGGCCACGCCCACAAATAAGGCATTGCGGATTCCAAGAAAGAATAGAAGGACTCCAACAACGAGAATGATTCCGAAAATAATCGAGTTTTCAAGGTTCGAAACCATGTCTCGAGTATTGTTCGATTGATCATTGGTCACCGTAACACTAATACTCTTTGGGATCGTTCCGTCTTTTTTCGCTTCTTCCAATAATTGGTCCATTTTCTCACTCGCTTCAAGAAGGTTTTGTCCACCTTGTTTTTTAACATCGAGCATAACAACCGGGTCACCAAATTCTCTTGCGTAAGACGTGGTGTCCGCATTTCCAAAAAAGACATCAGCTACATCCTCAAGATGTACCGGCATGAAGTCATCTTGTTTTACGATGATCTTCTTTAGGTCATTTTCGTTTTTGAATTCGCCTTCAATTCGGATCGTTTTTCTCACATCATCCATCAGGATCTCACCTGAAGGAATGGTTTGATGCTCTGAGCTTACCGCATTCTGAATGTCGTCTAAGGTTACATTGACAGATTGAGCCTTGATAGGGTCAACCTCGATCCTCATTTCTTGCTCCTGGACACCTCTGATATCGACTTCTGAAATCTCAGGAAGATCTTCGATTCTTTTTTCAAGAATCTCAGCAATTTCCTTCAAAAGGATAGCATTTTCACCTCTTAAGTTGATATTCCTGATTGGCATCTGTGCAGGATCCATCTCAAAGATGTTCGGCTCGACAGGTAAAGCAGGGAAATCGGGTTTCGTTCTTGCTTTATCGACAGCATCCTTGACCTTCTGAAGGGCCTGATCAACCTTCATCTTGAAGTCGAACTTCACACGAATAGTTGTATATCCATGAACTGAATTGGAGTTGATCTCGTCCACTAATTTGATGCCTCCAAGCTCTTTCTCAATCGATTCTGCGATCTTTTCAGACATGTATTTCGGAGAAGATCCTGGTTTTGCAATTCCGATGTAAATTTCTGGGATTTGCAGCTCAGGGAAATTTTCCTTAGGCATAGATGTGTATGCCATAAGACCACCAAGAAGAATGATCATGGTGATCAGGAATACGGTTTTACGATTGTTGACCGATAAGGTCGACAATCCAAATCCTTTGGTTTCTTTTTCCATTTTCGTTTTTCTTATTTGGATCGAACTATATCTTTCTCTGTTATTCCCTTCGCACCTTCCACAACGATCTTACTTCCATCTTGTATTTTACTATTAGTAGAGATCATCGCCTCACCATTGTACCTTTCAATCACTTTGATATATACCTTTTTAACACTGTATTCCGTTCCGGATACCACCGTTGCTACGTATACAAAATCTTTGTTTTCCTGTGATTTCATGATCGCTCTTGATGGGATCACTGTCGCTTTTGCAACATCTAGATCGGTAATACTGATCTTTGCAAGCATGTTTGGCAGCAGGTCTTTGTTATTCTTAACAGTAGACATTACTCTGAACGTTCTGTTCGTTGGTTCAATGTAATTTCCAATGTACGTAACGTTAAGTGTGATACTGGTATCGTTGAAGTTCGGGAAATGTACATTCATTTCTGTGCCGATCTTGATCTTTGAGAAGTGTTTCTCAGAGATTTCCGTCGTAATATCAACTTGGCTGTTATTTACCAGTCGAACCAGAGGAGCTTGAGGTCCAGCCATTTGACCTACTTTACCATAGATCTTATCTACTGTGCCTGCAAATGGTGCTTTGATCATCATTTTTCCGCGCTGCACATTTAAGGAGTTCAATCTAGATTTCAATGAATTGACCTGGTTCAAGGCAGTTTTATAGTCAAACTCAGAACCCACTCCACGCTTATTCAATTCTTCCTGTTTCGCGAGCATATACTCTGCGTATTCCAGTTGGGTCTTGATCTCTTCTGCATTTGAACTTAAGATGGCTCCATCGAGCACAGCAAGCACTTGTCCTGCTGATACCTTATCTCCTGCTTTTACATTCATTTGGGTGATCAAACCGCCCATTTCGGCGTTAAGCAAAACGTCTTTGTCGGTCTCCACATTACCCTGAACCTCGATCTTATGAATGAAGTTTTTAATGCGAGAATCCTCTAATTTGACAAGCGGAAGATAGGTTTTCTCTTCAGTGGTTTCTGATTCAGTCGATGAACACGAGTGTAGTGATATACTAATGACGGCTGAGGATAAAATAAAAAGGATGTTTCTTTTCATGGGATTATTTGTTTGAGTCGAGGATCTGATTATATAATTTGTCTAAGTTGAGTTTCGCATTGAACACATCGAGCATAGCAGCTGTATACTCGCTTTGGGCAATGAGATATTGGTTGTATTTCTGATTAACAGTGATGCTGTTTTCCTTACCGATCTGTTCTTTAGCGATGGTATTGAAATAGATCGATTTGGTAAGTCGAACATTTTCCATTTGCAACTCTAGTTTCTGTTGTGCAGAAAGTAAAGAGTTCTTTGTCTGTATTTCCTGCATCTTTAGAGATTGCTCAAGGATCTTCAAACTATTTTCATCTTTAAGAAGTCTGATCTGTGCTTGTTGTAGCTTGGCTTTGCCTAATCCGCTGGAAAATATCGGAATATTCAACTGAAGGCCCCAAAGTGTCTGGGGATACCATTTGTCATCGGCAAAGAAATTGAACTCATTGCGATAGGCATTATACGTCTGCTGGAAGAAGGCATTAAGAGACGGTAAATGTGTAAAACGTTCATTTTTCAGATTGAATTGAGAAAGCGTGATCGCATCATTCTGGATCTGATAATTTAAGTTGTTCGTTGTACTGCTTCCTTCAGAGATCGATTTTTTCGTTAATAAACTTACAGTGTTATCTGTGAGCACAATATTCTGCTCAAGAGGATAATTCATGGCAAATTTTAATAGAGCAAGCGCATTGTCATATTGTAGTTTTGCATTGACCTGCGCATTTTTTGTGGTCAATAGAGCATATTCAAGTTGATCCATGTCCTGTTTTACCATCATGCCTAATTCAAGGAATGTACGTTGCTTGTCAACAAGATTTTTAGTAAGGATCACCATAGAATCGATGAACTCCACGTTCTCCTTAGCTACTGCACAGATCTGATAAGCATTGATCACGTTGAAGACAACATCTTCATTGGTTTGTCTGGAAATATTTTCCTGCATTGTAACGAAGAACTTTGAAACTTGAAGTCCAACAAGGTATGACCCGTTGAAGACCATTTGAGTTGCTTGTAAAGTCCCGCTTGCATTGTAGGTAGTTCCAGCCTTGAAGCTAACCAAGGTGCCTGGTTGTCCGATGAAAGCTCCATCTACTACCTGAACCGGTAGATTAATGAAATTGTTGAATGATCCACTCATGTTGACCTGAGGTAATCCAATCGCAATGGTTTCCTTCTTCTTTTGAATGGAATTGTCCAGTTCCAGACTGGCATTCCGGATTCTGAGATTATTGGCTAGGGCATAGGATTTCGCTTCTTCAAGGGAGAATGACGTCTGGCCCAAACTGGTTAACGACATGAAAAATGTCGCTAACAGCAGATACATTGATCTATTCATTTGTTTCTTTTTTTATACGTTGTTTTAAATATTCAATTCCTTCATCACTGGCCATCCCTCGAATATGGAATCTGATCGTTTCAATAAATACTTTATCGAAAGAGAACTCCGGCCAGGGAAATACTTCTTCATTCATGATCAGGTCAGTAGAGCCCACATAGAGTCTTGCAACGATCTCCGGATTTAAATTGCTTCGATAGACTCCCTCATTGATACCTCTAAGGATATTTTTGTGGATCATGTTAAAAATGAAATTCCATTTGTGCTTTCGCATGAGTTCCCAACCTTCAGGGTGATGTTTTTTTAAGTCGAGAAAAACCACGGGATTAATTTGTCCTACTTGCTCATGCACGAACTTCGACAAATTGAAAAGCTCATCAATTGCATTTTCAGACTCCTCGTTTGATCTTTTACAATATTGTTTATCTAGTTCAATCTTTGCTGAAAGTATAGTAACGACAAGTTCATTTTTATCCTGAAAATACTTGTAAAGCGTCTTCTTTGAGATGCCAAGTTCTCTGGCAACGTCATCCATTGTTATGCTCTTTATGCCATATCGCATAAAGATCTGTGATGAGCGCTCAATGATCTCTAATTTTTTTGCATCCATGCTGCAAAATTAATAGTTAAAAAACAATGGAAACTAAAAATGTAACAAAAGTTTCCAAAGTTTCATAAAAAATGATCTTATCTTCGCTTCATGATCAAGATCTATACAGATGGTTCTGCTAAAGGTAATCCCGGACCTGGGGGATATGGTGTGATCTTGCGCTTTAATGGTCAGGAAAAGGAATTGTGTCAAGGCTATCGTCTAACGACAAATAACCGCATGGAATTGCTTGCCTTGATCGTGGCTCTGGAGCAGTTGAAAACAAATATGCACCCTGTAAGGGTTCATTCTGATTCGAAATATGTCATAGATGCTATAGAAAAAGGATGGGTTTTTGGATGGAAACAAAAGGATTTCAAAGGAAAGAAGAACAAGGATCTTTGGTTAAGGTATCTGAAGCTTCACCCTAAATTTAATATTTCATTTGAATGGGTTAAAGGGCATAACGGTCATCCTGAAAACGAAAGATGTGATCAGTTGGCCGTTCAATGTGCAGAAAATGGTCCGCACCTTATCGATGAAGAGTTTGAAAGGAATTCAGAATCGAATGAATTGTTTTAATGTTGCGCAGGTTTAAGCTGACAAGCTTTGATAAATGTATAGATCAAAGGATGTGGTAATTCCCTGGTCGATGAGATTTGAGGGCAAAAACTACACACCAAAAAGAAATCATGTTTTTTCAACGTTATGATCTCAGGATCCTCAAATTGATTGTAGGCTTCAATGTCAACATATTCTTCAGTTAACATTTGAATCAATTGAGGATACAATGAGTATCGAGAAGAAGTCAGCTCAACATTACTATGATTCTCATACAAATGGATCATCTGTTTCGAATGAGGAGTGATCATGATCCTTTCAAATGAATTCCCATCGACAAGATTATCGGAGATCAACTTTTCCCCATTCGGGTTCAGTTGATAGGTATTTACAAGTACTTCGATGAACGACCGATACGCTTCACCTGTGATCATGGTTGGAACGCTCAATCTGTTAAGTGTTCTGATAATGCCGTGTACAAAAAATGGATTTGTAAAAGGACCGGGAGCAAACCAGACACCATCAAATTCTTCAAGTTGGTCTTTGCTTAATTGTGCGGCCTCATTGATCTTTATCCAGTAATAATTGATGTCTGTTTCAAGAAAACGGCCTGAGTGATCGATCGCCAGGTTGGTTGCCTGGTGAGAATTATAAGTGAAGTTGTAATCACCTATGATCGCTATTTTCAAATGACTACTCACGCCACAAATAAAATAAGCCGTTCTTATGGAACGGCTCTTCAGTATTTAAATTAACGTTTAAACCAGCCTTTGAACGCTGCATTCTGGATCTGTATAGAATCCCATAGCATTGTACCTGGGTCTTGGTAGTATACGTAACAATTAAAGTTGCAAGTGAATTTGGAATAATCACCGGTTTCATCAGATTCCTGACTAATTCCTGTAAATGAAGCATTTTGTGCGTTCACACTGTTGTCATGACTAACCCATGTTCTACCGGCTGCATCTCTATAGCTTACTTCAATACCGCTCACAGCGACATTTGAAAAATTAGGTGTCAGATTGCTTGTAAAAAAGTCATTAAACAATGCAAGAGTTGGATCACTTGTAGTAGATGCATCCCAGGCAACACTTCCCATGCCTATTTTAAAGCTTACAGGAGATGCTGCTGAAGAGATCTCTGAGTAATAAACCGCAGTCGACCACTGAGGAGCAGGTAATAAATATTTCGCTTTGGTTGGAGTACAATCATACCCATCAATAAATTGCATCAGATGTACATCTGTACCATTGACAACACCATCAAAACTGCATTTAAGATCAACAGTCGGAGTAGGTGCTGGAATTACTTCGTGTTCAATACATGATGTCAAAGCAAGACCTCCAAAAAGAAGAGCAGCGATACTGAATTTAAGCTTGTTCATAGTTTTGCAATTTAGCCGTGTTAGCCTTTAACAAGTTACAGGCTGAAAATGTTACAGCTAAAGTACGAAAAAAAAGCAAAACGGTTGCCTTTTAAAGTCTAAGCTCGGATCAATTTATAATCTTTACTTTCTTCAACAAAGTCGAAGCTCATAGTGTTTTGGATCTGATCGGTCGTCAACTTATAAAAGATGTCACCGTTTGGATGATCTTCCACATTTAGAAATGTGTAGATGTCCAGATCAGGATTCAACTTTTGAAGTGTATTTAATATTTTATTGAAAACACTTGATTTTAGTCGAATGAGCGAGTCGTACGTAAGATTGTTTTGCACAACCAGTGAGCGCAATGTCAATTCTTGGCTTCCTGCATAAAACTCGATCGATTGGATGCTAACTGTTTTCATAACTTTTATATTTTACCGTTTACAGGATCAAAGTTGCAATAGAAGAACGTAAATGATTTACGATCTATAATTCGTTGCTCCTTTCAAGCATAAATACTTCAGATTTTACTTATTTTCGGAACAAATAATCAGACATGAAATACGATCGAATAGACAACCAACTCTATATCAAGAACAGAAGCAAGTTCGTTCAAAGAATGAAAGCAAACACACTTGCTGTATTCAATTCAAACGACATTTTTCCGATCAGTGCTGATAGTACCATGCCATTTCAGCAACATAGAGACATTCTTTATCTTTCTGGTGTTGACCAGGAAGAATCGATTCTTGTATTATTCCCTGATTCAAAGAATAATGCACACAAAGAAGTTTTGTTCTTGAAAGAGACAAGCGATCTGATAGCTGTATGGGAAGGTGAAAAGTTAACAAAGCAGGCAGCATTTGAGGTTTCAGGGATCAAGACGGTATATTGGTTGGAGCAATTTCCGGTAATCTTTAAACAAATGATGGCCGAAGCTGAAGGGATCTACCTGAATACAAATGAACATTTAAGGGCGTCTACTGAGGTTGAGACGAGAGAAGATCGATTCATTAAGAAAGTTAAAGTTGATTATCCATCCCATCAGGTTCATAAAAGCGCACCTATCATGCACAAGATAAGATCGGTGAAAGAAGACATCGAGCTTGAATTGATGCAAAGAGCATGTAAGATTACCGAAGCGGGTGTCAGAAGACTATTGAAATTCATTAAGCCAGGAGTTTGGGAATACGAGATTGAAGCTGAACTTGCTCATGAATTCCTGATCAATCGTTCAAAAGGGTTTGCCTATACACCGATTGTTGCTTCGGGCAAAAATGCTTGTGTTCTTCATTATATCGAGAACAATAAACAGTGTTTGGATGGCGATGTGATCCTACTTGATGTTGGAGCAGAGTATGCGAATTATGCCTCTGATCTGACGAGATGTTTACCGGTTAACCGAAAATTTACACCGCGTCAAAAAGATGTCTACAATGCCGTTTTGAGAGTTAAAAAGGGAGCAGAGGCAATGCTTGTTCCTGGAACTATGATGGCTGAATATCATAAAGAAGTCGGTAAGCTCATGGAATCAGAATTACTTGGTTTAGGACTGATCGATAAAACGGATGTTCAGAATCAAAATCCTGATTGGCCTGCATATAAAAAGTACTTTATGCATGGAACTTCTCATTTCCTGGGATTAGATACACATGATGTTGGGCTTTGGAATGAGCCAATTTCCGCAGGCATGGTGTTTACTTGTGAACCAGGAATATACATCCCTGCTGAGGGATTAGGAATTCGTTTGGAAGATGACCTTGTTGTTCAGGAAGTTGGGAAGCCATTTAATTTGATGAAGGATATTCCGCTGGAAGCAGACGAGATCGAAACGCTGATGAACGAAAAATAAGATGACCTTTTTGAACAATCGGGTAATTGGTAAAGGTAGACCGGTTGTCTTTTTACACGGATTTCTGGAATCTCTTATTATGTGGGATTATTTGCCTTTGGAGAACTTAGGTGTTCAAGTAATTCTGATCGATCTTCCTGGGCATGGCAAGTCGTATCTTGCGGAAAATGCTCAGCCATCAATTTCATATATGGCCGAGCAGGTGAGGCTGACGCTCAACACCTTGAAATTAGAAGAATATGAGGTTGTCGGTCATTCGATGGGAGGATATGTAGCCCTGGAACTAGCTAGATGTGATGAGCGTTGTAAAAAGATCGTTCTGTTGAATTCAAATTTTTGGAGTGATAGTGAAGCTAAAAGGATGGATAGACTTCGAGTGGCAGAGATCGTTCAACACATGAAGTCATTGTTTTTAAATGAAGCGATTCCGAATCTTTTTATAGATCCCACTGCACAAAAGGATCAGGTGGATCAGCTGATCAAAGAAGCGAATGCGATGGATTCTGCTTCGATTGCTTATGCATCAATTGCCATGTCAGAGCGCGAAGATTACTCTGCGGAAGTGAATAATGAGAAATTCGACCTCTATGTGATACAGGGTGAAAAAGACACTATTGTTCCTCATGAATTGATGAATGAAAAACTCACTGTAAAAGAGAAAACGAAGGTCATTTCAGAATGCGGACACATGTGTCATATTGAAGCACCTGATCAGGTGATGGAAGCCCTTTCGATATTTTTGAAATAAAAAACGGAAACATTTAGTTTCCGTTATCATTGAATATCCAGATAAACTGGCGGGTAGAATGTGTAAAATGTATCATAAGCTATCAGGTTACATTCTAAAGTTAAGGTTCATTAAGATATTTGAGAATTTAAAAATGTAAAGCGTATAGGTCGTTTATTTTAATGTTTCCTTTTGGTTGTGAAATGTCTGATTGACATTGTTAAGCATTACCTTTTTTAAAGGCAAGTAAAATAATACTATTATATTCGGTTAAATCGTAATCCCTAAAACTATTAGCCATGAAACTTAGAGCCATTGTTGTTGATGATGAGGAGTTCGCAAGAAAGAACTTGATCATGTTGTTGGAAGAGTTCTGTCCGGATATTGAAGTGATTGGCGAAGCGTCACGAAAGAGTCAGGCGAAGGCGATCATAGAGGCAAGTAAACCTGATGTGGTTTTTTTGGATATAAGGATGCCTTCGGGTTCAGAGGGTTTTGAATTGCTCGATGAACTTGAAGAAAAGGATTTCTTTGTTGTTTTTGTTACAGCCTTTAAGGATTACGCTGTCAAAGCTTTCAATGCGAATGCCGTTTACTACATACTCAAACCTATCGATATTGAGGAATTGCAGACGGCAGTTGATAAATTGAAAGATGCAAAGAAGAATGCCAAGGAGGATCCGGAATATCTTCCTACTTACTTCAAAGCACTTCAGAATTTGTCAGATTCATTGGTAAAGAACAAACCATCCAACAGAATCGCGATCTCTCATACGAAAGGTTTAAAGATCGTTGAAGATGATGCGATTTCACATCTTGAAGCCAGTGGCAATTGCACTACGATCTATTTTAAAGATGGAACCAGGTATTTGGATACACGTACGCTGAAAACCTATGAGTCGATCCTGAATCCCGCAAAATTCTTTAGAATTCATAAGTCGCATATCATCAATCTGAATTTATTGTCAGAATATGTGAATGAAGACGGGCATTTTGCTGTACTAAAAGGAGGACTTCGAATTCCTGTTGCAAGAAACCGGGTTACTGATTTTGTTAAAATGTTAAAAGAATCATGATCCTAAGATTTCTCTGGGCAGTTCTCTTATTACTTTCTTCTCAGGCAGTCGGACAACGTTACTCTTTCATGAGTTTTAATACGGCTCAGGGTTTGCCGCAATCCCAGGTGAGTTCTATCATTCAGGATGAGCAGGGATATTTGTGGGTCGGAACTTTGGGAGGTCTCGCAAAGTTCAATGGCAAAGAATTTGAAACCTTCACCACTGAAACCGGATTACTGAACAATCGGATCACCTTTTTAACCATCATTGACAACGTGTTGTGGATCGGTCACGAAGGAGGGATTACGACAATGGATGGAGAAAAGATTCGTAAATATCCGTTTGAAATAAATGATAGCAAGATCAACGTTTCTGATATTATCAAGTTCGGATCTGATTATGTAATTGGTTCAAATGGTGCAGGTTTGTTCAAACTTTCGAATGGGAAACTCCAAAAACTTGAAATTAGAGGAGAAGATGAACAACGGATAAGAGATCTCGAGCTGTTAGATCAGCAACTTTTCATCGGGACAAGAAATGGTCTTTTGGTGACAAGGGATTTAAAAGTATTTAAGAAGTCAGAGGGCCTCTCAGGTTATAGTATTTCCTCCGTAAAGCGAAATTCAGGGAAGTTTTACGTTTCCACATTCCGAGATGGGATTTTTGAATATGATCAAAAGTTGGATTCAATAAAACTTATCAATCTTCCTTCTTCTGATATCGCTGTTCGATCGCTTGTTTTTGATTCAAAGGGTCATAGTTGGTACTTCAGTACCAATGGAATTGTTCGTTTTAGAAATGACACAGATGAATTGGTGTTAAAAGAAGCCAATGGACTTCCAATGGAATCCATACAGGTAATGTATGAAGACAAGGATCGTAACTTCTGGCTTGGGACTGAAGGAAAGGGGTTGATCCGATATACAGGTGAACGATTTGTATATTACAACAAGAGTTCTGGTATGAACTCAGACCTCATTGTATCTGTCGATCAGGCATCGAATGGAGATCTTTGGTTAGGGTCTTTTGATAAGGGCTTGATTATTCTTAACCGGAAAGGAGAGTTTAGAAACCTCTTATTGAATGATGCAACGATTTGGTGTCTACTGATGGACGTTGATGGTTTGAACTGGGCTGGAGGAACTAACGGTTTAACTTCATTTCAGGGAGAAAAACCAAAGAAGACATATTACTTTGAAGATGGTGCTCCCGGAGATAAGATAACGTCGTTGTATGCGATATCAAAAAACGTTTTCTACGTTGGAGGGAGCGATGGTGTGTCGATCTATCGATCCGGAAAATTGACTAGATTGAAATCTTCAAACATCGGAACGGTTAGAAGCTTTTGTAAGGTGAAAGGAGAAGTCTTTTGCGGAACTGACAAAGGAGTTTACAAGATCAGAGGAAATAAACTTATCTCCGTTGGCAATTTTTATAAAACTGCCTTTTCAATGGTGAAGGATTCGAAAGAAAGACTTTGGATCGGGACATTAGAGGGTCTTTACCTGTACGATGGGGAGAAATTCAAGAATATTATTTACGCAAAATCGCCTGCTTCAAATTATATCAACTTTCTCTCAATTGACGGTGAGATAATTTATGTTGGGACGAATAACGGTTTGTTTCAATTGAGCAACATTTTGTCGGATGAAATTAAGATTCAGAAATTTGGTATTGGTGAAGGGGTTTCTGATCTGGAAACCAATTTAAACTCGTCATTCATTGACAACAAACACAGACTCTGGTTTGGGACGGCTTCAGGACTGGTATGTCACAGGCCCGACAAAGGAACTGAGATCTTCGCTTCTCCTCGCTTGGTTTTGAAAAAACTTCTCCTGAATTATCAGGATTTTGAATACGAAAAGTACAGCGTAGAGATAGATCATCACGGTATTCCGGTTTATCTTGATCTGCCATACAACAAAAACAACATCACATTTGAGTTGGATGGAATTTCATTAGCCAATTATCAAGGTTTGAAATTCCAGTATAAGCTTGAAGGGATCGACGAAAACTGGTCGCCTCTTGTCCCAACAGCTTCAATAACCTACTCTGCACTTCCTGAAGGAGATTATGTATTTATCGCGAGAGCAATTGATTCAAGAGGGAATCAATCTGATGAGGTGCGATTTTCCTTCACCGTAAGAGCACCATTTTACAGGACCTGGTGGTTTATTTTGTTGACTGCAGCCTCTATTGGACTTCTGTTGTTTGCTTATTTGCGATTCCGTTTGAAAATGGAACGTGAGGCCAATGAGAAGGAGCGTCTTGAGTATCGCTCCAGGTTACTTGCTCTTGAACAGCGGTCCTTGAATGCAAGTATGAACAGGCACTTCATATTCAATTCGCTGAATTCAATTCAGTACTTTATAAATACCCAGGATAAACTTTCGGCAAATAAATTCCTGACCAATTTTGCGAAATTGATACGCAAGAATCTGGATTCGTCAGAAGAAGGAAATGTGGTAACTCTGGCTCAGGAGCTCGATCGCCTTGAATTATACCTTTCACTTGAAAGTATGAGATTCAAAGACAGATTTGAATACATCATTGATTGCGACGAGGAGATTGATAAAGAAAATATCAGGATCCCTGCCATGATCCTTCAACCTTTCGTAGAGAATAGTATCATCCACGGAATCCTACCAAATGAAGATAAAAAAGGAGAGATCAAGGTTGAGATTCATGAGTACGATGGACAGCTGATCATTCGAATTACAGACAACGGTGTTGGAATCGAAAATAGTATTCGTCAAAAACAGGATATTGAAGGTGATCATAAATCGCAAGGAATGGAAATTACGTCCAAAAGAATTGAGCTTCTTAATCACCTGTCTCAGAACAAATTCGAGATTCAAGGGCCATTTCAAATGGAGGATGAATACCGTTCAATCAAAGGAACGGGGGTTATACTCAAAATAAGCCTCGAAAATTTGGAAGATTGATTTTAATGTCATATGTTTGTTAATGTAAGATACGTGTGATGAAGAGAATTTTATACATAGCGGCGGTTTTTTCAGGGTTGGTCCTGGTGTCTTGCGGTAAGCAAAATATCCAACCAAACATGACAAATGAACAGGGAATACCTGTTTGGAGAAGTGTTTCGGATAATTCTAGTGATCCTGAAGGTACGGTTGATGACGGTTCAATTACAGATCCAAACAACGATCGAGATGAAAATGGAAGAAGAAAAGGTTCTTCGAACTAATTCGAAGATATAAATGTTAAAATCCCGCTAGATGCGGGATTTTTTATTTCTATACTATTCCAAACGCTAGTTTAAATCAATAAAATATACACTTCAATCGATTATCGAGTAAAACTTATTCTATTGTTATACTTTAGTTTCACTGCTTAACTTGTGAACTTATTTATACATGTCTACCAAGGTCAAGGAATCATTGTTTGAACTGATTCGTTCTCTGACGAAATCTGAGAAACGGTATTTTAAACTACTTGCATCACGACATACTATCGGTGATGAGAACAATTATGTTCGATTATTCGATGCGATAGATAGACAAGAGGAGTACGACGAAGAATCACTTTTCAAAGAGTTCAAAGGGGAAGCAATGCTGAATAAATTCTCCATAACCAAAAAGAGACTATACGATCAAATTATTTCAGCTTTAGATGGATATCATTCGAGTACATCCCTCGATGCTCAATTATATAAAGGTTTACACTCAGTGGAGATCCTGTATAATAAATCACTTTATGATCAGGCAGGAAGAATGATCCGAAGTCTTGAAAAGCAGGCCATGAAGAATGAGAAGTTCGCGGTTCTTCAGGAAATTAACAGATGGAAGAAGAAACTACTCGAAAATCAAGGGCATCAAGAAGGTCAACAAGAGGAATTAATTGAGATCTCAAAATTAGACAATGACCTGCAACATTCCTCTGCTACATACAATCGGCTATGGATGATCAAGGCGAAATTGTTTACACAGTTGCATACGAAAGGTGTCGCTCGAAATCAGGATGAAATTGAATTTTTTAAGGGATTAAAGACCGATATGCCTGATATCAGAGATGTTCATGCATTTGATATTCAGAGCTTGTATAATCACGTAATGAGTGCAATACATTATGGTTTAAGAGAGACAAAGCTATCTTCAGAATACATTAATAGGAACATTGAATTATATCAGAAAACTCCGAATAAGATCTCTGAGTTTTTTAATTTTTATCTGTCTCTTTTGACCAATGCGATCTATTTGAATGAATCTTTGGGAGAAAGAATGATAGCAAGTCAATACTTGCAGGACCTTAAGCGATTGACCGACGCAATGAAGGATAAGATCAATGAAGATCAAAAGATCAAACTGTTCGGAAGTGTACACAGTGTAGAATTATCGATCTTGTGCCGAAGAGGTGATTTTTCTAAAGCTCAAAGTTTATTGCCTTCTATCGAATCGGGATTAATTCTTTTTCAGGATAAACTAACTCCCTCCAGGGTGTCATACATGCAATTCAAAGGAGCAACTGTGTGCTTTGCCCTAGGCAATTATAATGATGCCTTGAGATGGATCAACAAGATTCGCAATAACAATTCATTGGATTCATCTGAGGATGTTCTTGCGTTTACGGCATTATTGGAAATTTTGATCCATCTTGAAATGGATCATAAAACGTTACTTCCGTATTCGTTAAAGAATACCTTGAGATTCTTGAAGTCAAGGAATAGATTGCATGAGGTTGAACAGGTATTTCTGAGTTTCATTTCCAAACGGATCAAGATACAAGACACTTTTGAGATCAATGAACTCTGGGAAAAGTTGTTGCATGATCTTGAAAAGCTGGATAGCAATGAATTGCAAAATGCAGCTCTTGAATACTTTGATTTTTGCGCCTGGGCTAGATCAAAAGTGGAGAAAAGGCCTTACGATCAAGTTATAAGAGAAAAACAAGGGGCACGACTAAGGAAAGTGAGTTAATCTTTAAGATGATCCCAACCCTGCGCTTTTAAAGGTACCGCAGCTCCATTTTTATCGATGAAATAAATGCCATCCGATGCATTTGTCATATGACCGATCACCGTGAGGTGTGGATTACCTTTGATCTTCTCGTAGTCATTTTGGTCGATCGTGAACAATAACTCATAATCCTCTCCGCCATTCAAAGCACAAGTTACTGGATCAATATTGAAATCGATCGCAGCTATGGACGTCTGACCATCGATTGGAATCTTCTCATCATAAACATGACATCCAACATTACTTTGATTACACAAGTGTAAGATCTCAGAAGCAAGGCCATCTGAAATATCGATCATTGAAGTAGGTTGAACATCAAGTTCTTTGAGATATTTGATCACATCTATTCTGGCTTCAGGTTTTAATTGACGCTGAATGATATAGTCATGACCATCAAGATCCGGTTGAATGTCGGGGTTGGCTACAAAAACTTCTTTTTCTCTTTCCAGGATCTGAAGTCCCATGTATGCTGCGCCAAGATCACCCGTTACGACAAGCAGATCGAACTCTTTCGCTCCATTACGGTAAATAACATTTTCTTTGCCCGCTTTACCAAGTACAGTTATTGTTAGGATCAGACCGGATTGGGAAGAGGTAGTGTCTCCCCCTATGAGATCAACTCCGTAATGATCACAAGCAATTTTGATCCCATCGTACAATTCTTCCAGAGCTTCTAAAGGAAATCGATTCGATACTGCCAGAGAAACGGTGATCTGCTCTGCTTTTCCATTCATCGCACAGATGTCAGAAACGTTAACCGAAACAGCCTTGTATCCCAGATGCTTCAGTGGCATGTACATCAAATTGAAATGAATTCCTTCGATCAGCGTATCTGTTGAGACAAGTTGAACATCAGTGTTATTCATACTGATCACTGCAGCATCGTCACCGACACCTTTGATCGAACTAGGGTTCTTTAATTCGAATTTACTGGTCAGTTTTTCGATCAACCCAAATTCTCCCAATTCACTTAACTCTGTTCTTTTGTCGCTCATTCCCAAAATTTGGACAAAGATAAGGCTTAGTTTAAGAAGAATGTGACTCTGATCGCTTAACATTCTTCATTGATTCGATAACTTTACAGCATGTCTCAATCCGTTGTTAAAAGTTTATTGGCCAGAGGTGAGCGTATTAGCGACCCCAAAGTGCAACTGAAGTACTTGTCTGATTTCCCAGGGAAATCATTTGATATGGCTTTAAAAGAGTCCAACGATTATCCCTTAAAGGCAGGAAACATCGAAACCCTGCAGATCAATTTAGGGAAGATGTGTAATCAGGTTTGCGAACATTGTCATGTTGATGCTGGGCCTGACAGAAAAGAGATCATGACCAAAGAAACCATGAATGCGTGTTTAAAGGTTATTGATGATGTAGGTGTGAAGATCATTGATCTCACAGGGGGAGCCCCAGAGATGAATCCTGATTTTGAATGGTTGGTAAAAGAGCTGTCAAAAAGAAAGGTAAAGGTCTTGGTCCGTTCAAACTTAACAATCATTGTTTCGAATAAAAAGTATCATCACCTACCTGTTTTCTTCAAGGAAAATGGGGTTAAAGTGATCTCATCACTACCATGTTATACTGAAAAAAATACTGATGCTCAAAGGGGGAAGGGAGTCTTCTATAAGAGTATTGAAGCATTACATCTTTTGAACGAGGTCGGTTATGGTAAAGAAGGAACTGAATTGGAGCTTGATCTGGTTTACAATCCAGGTGGACCCTCCTTACCTCCCGATCAGTTAAGCTTGGAGAAAGATTACAAACAAAGGTTGAAGGAGGATTTTGCAATAGATTTTAATCATCTCTTGACCATTACAAATCTGCCAATTTCCCGCTTTTTGGAGTCATTGCTGCGCTCCGAACGATATGAGGAATACATGAATAAACTTGTTGAAGCCTATAATCCAGCAGCAGTAAAAGGACTAATGTGCTTATCTACCATTTCTGTAGGTTGGGATGGACAGTTATATGATTGTGATTTTAATCAGATGCTTGAACTAGGAGTGGCTTCACCTGTTAAAACGATCAACGAGCTTGTGGGACAGGATATTCAAAATAGAAGAATCGTAACCGCTAACCATTGTTTTGGTTGCACTGCTGGCTCCGGTTCGGGTTGTGGTGGAGCGATCGTATGACTAGAAATGCATTGATCATATTTCAGAAAAATTTTGTTCTCGGCAATGTAAAAACGAGGATCGCAAAAGATATTGGGGAAGAAGAAGCACTTCGTCTTTATAAATGGCTGGTCACAAAAACACTGGAGAATTGTGCTGAAATTGAATCCGAAAAGTTCATTTACTACTCTGATAATTTAGAGGATACCCCAAATGAATATGAAGGCAAGGTTCAGATTGGTAATGATCTTGGTGAACGGATGAGTAATGCATTCTCAGAAGTTTTTAGATGTGGGTATGATCGTGTGGTAATAATTGGCACCGACTGCCATTCGTTGAATAATGAAATAATTCAAGATGCCTTTGCTGCTTTAGAAGAGCATGATTATGTGATTGGTCCTTCAGAGGATGGGGGATATTATCTACTGGGTATGAAAAAGTTTTCGAATGTACCTTTCGAAAGAATGACCTGGAGTCACAGGGATGTTTTAACAGAAACATTGAAAAGAATTGGTACGGATTCGGTCAAACAGTTGAGAGTGTTGAATGATATAGATAACAAAGAAGATCTGCTAAAAAGCGGTTTGGGATTGTTGGTCAATGAAGTTTTAATGTTAACGATTTAAGGTATGAGTAACTATCTGGAAACGACAAAAAATGTGTACAAAGAGGCTGCGTTAAAACCGGATGTTGGACTTTGCTGTACAACCACACCTGTTTGGGTTTTACCGGAATTGAATATGCCGAAGATCATGCTCGAAATGAATTATGGGTGCGGTAGTACAGTGAATCCTAGGGATCTGATAAATGATCCAACCATATTGTATGTAGGTGTTGGTGGAGGGATGGAAGTATTCCAGTTTGCCTATTTTAATCGGAGAAAAGGTGGTGTCATAGGTATAGATGTTGTCGATGAAATGCTCGAAGCCTGTCGAAAAAATCTAAATGAAGCAGAAAACTTGAACTCTTGGTTTCATGGTCATTTTGTAGAACTAAAAAAAGGGTCAGCTTTAGATCTGCCCATTGAGGATAGCACCGTGGATGTTGCTGCTCAAAACTGTTTATTCAATATTTTCGAAAAGGAAGATCTTATTCTGGCCCTAAAGGAGATGTATAGAGTATTGAAACCTCATGGCCGTTTGATCTTGTCAGATCCTGTAACGGAAGACGAAATACCTGAAGAATTAAAGAAAGATGAGCGATTAAGAGCATTGTGCCTTAGTGGGTCTCTGTCATTGAAAGAATACATCGACTTGATAGCTTCCGTTGGATTTGGAACAATCGAGATTCGTGCTAAAAGACCTTATCGCATCCTCGATCCCAAAAATTATAATACGGATCGCTTGATCTACCTTGAAAGTGTTGAGGTTTGTGCAATTAAAGATCCAATGCCAGAGGATGGACCTTGTGTATTCACCGGTAAGACGGCTATCTATTATGGTGATCAAGAATATTTTGACGACAAAAACGGACATGTCTTAATACCAAATCAGCCACTTGCCATTTGTGACAAGACAGCCCGCGCGCTAGAGGATTTAGGAAGAAATGACATTTTTATTTCCAATTCGACTTATTTCTATGATGGAGGTGGATGTTGCTAAGCACAGGTGTTGCATGAAGTAAGTTTGAATTAAAGTCATAACTTGTGGCTGTCTATTCATCAATAAAAGTCATTCCTCAATGAAAAATCTAGTTACCCTTATAATCATCACGCTTTGTTTTTTCTCAAGATCCCAGACTTTTTCTTCGCCTGAAAGCGTTGAATTCGATCAGGTGAATCAGAGATGGTTAGTTGGTCAGAATGGATCTGGAAAGATCAATATTTTTGAGCCCTCAACAGGCACTTTGATTCCTTTTGCTGCAAACATTCCTTCAGGTCCTCATGGGATTGAAATTTTAGGAAATACCGTTTATTGTTGTGATGGATCCATCATCAAAGGATTTGATCTTTCTACCGGGATTCAGTCTGTGAACATCGCTATTGCTGGCTCGACTTTTCTTAACGGTCTTACGACTGACGGGGCTAATTATCTCTTTGCGACAGATTTTTCGGGCAAGAAAATTTACCGTGTTCATCCAGCTTCAGGTAATTACAATGTTATGCAATCGACAGTTAAGACACCTAATGGAATTTACTATGATGGAGCGAATGATCGATGCGTGTACGTTACCTGGGGAGCGAATGCTGAAATTCAAGCCATTAGTCTGATTGATTCTACAATTTCAACCCTAAAGGCGACCAGCTTGGGAAGTATGGATGGTATAACCCGAGACATCGATGGGAACTGGTATTTCACCACTTGGAGCAATAATTCACTAAATAGAATTGATCCAACTTTTACAAATTCTCCGGTGGTGGTAATGAGTGGATTAAGCAGTCCGGCTGACATTGACATTAATTTGGCAGGAGATTCAATTGGCATTCCAAATTCTGGCACTGCAAACAATGTTGTTTTTTATACGATACAAAATTCTTCCGGATTGGTGAATTTAGAGGGTAAAGATCCCTTCAAAGTGTATCCTGTTCCTTCTGTTGGGGAGAACATTACCATTCTTTTAGAAGAGCCTGTTCACCAAGGAAGAATTTCACTCATCAATGGAGAAGGCAAGGTGATAAGTGAAAGTGAAGTCAACGGACACATATTTATCTTGGAAACAACGCATCTAGACAAAGGATCCTATTTTCTTTCATTGGTTAGTAGTGACAAAAATGTCATTTACACCAATAAAATCATCATCCAATAGGCATTACTGCATATTTCATGGTTTTTCGATTCAAGCATGAAATCGATTATTCAAATCATCCATTGTTGGGGAAAGAATTTGTCGCCGAAAAAATAGAAAATTCGAAGGCCTTTCAGATCTGTCCAATTCAATGAAGTGAAACAAAAGAGTCGTTTTTTACGAATAAGAAGATCAATCGTCTCACAGAATGCAATTGGAACTGCTAAGATATTTGAGCATAATGAACTTTTTAAAAGGCACATCTGTCAAGTTGGTAGGGGTGTTTCTATTGGTGGGTTTGTACTCGTCTGCTCAGGATTCAACAGATCGTGAAGATTTCCCCTTGAATTTTCCATTGGTAATTTCTTACCAGAACAATAGTGCTGAATTGAGTCACATTAACCGTCTCCGTCTGCAGATCCTTGCAGATTATATGCGGGAGAATTCCAAAGTAAAAATTGTGATCGAAGGACATGTTTGTTGTGGACCAGCCCCAAAAATGTCAAAGAAAAGAGCAAAGTCGGTCTATAAGATGCTAAAGAAATATGGAGCTCCAAAAGATCAAATGACATATGTCGGTAAATCTTTTGATGAACCTATTGTCTTGAAAGAGCGTTCGGAGCAAGATAAAGATCTGAACAGAAGAGTTGAAATAGAGCTGATTAGCCACTGATAGAAAAGAAAAAAGCTCCACATTTCTGTGAAGCTTTTGTTGGCCCACTAGGGCTCGAACCTAGACTCTTCTGAACCAAAATCAGACGTGTTGCCAGTTACACCATGGG
>CALCCB010000134.1 GCA_937899625.1 uncultured Bacteroidota bacterium | reverse complement strand
TAAATCTTATTTTTCCACAAATAAAAAATATTTTTGATACCAAAATTGCGTCTAAAATAGTCAGAACTTATACGGATAGTCATGGTTTGAAGAATTTAGTTCAAGAATTTTGTAATAAATCATTAGATAAAAGACAAGGCAGTAGTGATTGGAATAAAGACATCGATGAACTTTCCGATAAGCAATTAGAGTACGCAGCAAATGATGTTATTTATTTACATAAAATTAAAACTGAATTAGAAAAAATGCTTATTGACCCTTCTCTAATCCCTCAAAAAATTGGCGATGAACTTGGAAATGCAAAAAGGCTCGATGAAGTTATTGGCCGTTATATTGTTCACACGAAAGCCGCTCTCTCTCCTCAATATTCCCGATCCTTCTTTCCAGTGTTCTGAAATTTGACGAGATATTTCGAACGTTGTGCACATTCTCAGAAAGCGATTGATCCAGGAATCGAACGTTTTCTTGCATCGCTTTTAGAAGCAATGAAAAGGTGATCGTGTGTTGTTGACCATCGACGATGTTGTACTTTGTGTGTCCCTCAGCTTCTTCGTGGAGAATTAGTGTACCTACCCGGTAGATCTCTTTGTTATTGTTTCGTGCATCAATAATATCATCCAGCAACTGGATCACGTTTTTGGCTGTCCATTTATAGGGGCGTTGATAATTCGGAATCTGCAGATGAATGTTCTCGATTCGATTCCTCGTATTATCCTGAGAGATCGCATTTTTTAAGAGTAGATCATCAATGGTGGTTATTGCCAGCTTAAGACCTGAAGTCATTTTGGTTGTTCGTGTTTTTTTCGTGAAGTCGACTAAAGATAAAAATTACCCGCAAATCTCAATACGTCATACAAAGAATTACCGTATTTCCCACCCTCCCCTTTTCGGAATCCCGCCTCTAAGTAATTCCCAGTTCCAAATGACCAATGACTAATCACTGATCACATTAAATGTCATTCTCGATACATTCCGACAAGTCGGAACACACTGATGCTTCGATCACTGCAGGCTCGAACTGACGTGATTGGAGCATAGACCGTTTCACTGAGAGAGCATAGACCACTGCGTTGTGAGAACCGAGAACACTTCGTTGCGAGAACATAGACCGCTCCCGATGAATCGGGACAAGTTTCGCTGTTTTAACAAGGAACAAGGATTAAGATCTCATCAAGAATAATGACGGCCTTGAATTCGTCGGTTTGCAAGCGAAAGTCCTCCCCCTTAATCCCACTCCGAAGGGGGAAATGCGCATTAGAAAAGAGAAAGCACTGCTTTCGAAGGCTGAGCGGTAGCTCAGTGCAATTGAATAATTATGAGCAAGTGCATTCAAAACTTTCGGGTGTCTGAGCAAAGCGAGTTTCCGGAAGTTTTAGACTCAAATCCGCAATGGGTAAAGGCGTTTTCGAGCGCTAGAGCTTTTTTGATTCTTTTTTGGGGACAAACAAGCATGCGAGTTCATGAGGACAATTAAAAAATCAAACAAAAGCCGAATAATGCCAAAAAAGAAGATAAAAGATGATTAATTTAAACCAATTGCAACTCCACCTCACGGCAATTCAGGGTGTTTTACTTTCAGTCTATAACAGAATAGAACAGTCGTGAATGAGTCGATTTGCAAGCTGCGCTGGCTTGTGTGATTTTTGAAGCTTTCTGAGAATAATTAACCTGGAGCTTTTCTCAAATCGCAAGAATGATTATCTTACACGCACTATTTTTACTAATTATTTATCTACTTACTACTATGAAAAAGCTAAAGAACTTTTTAAATTCTTTCGAAGAAGACTATTTATTCCGCTTCGGAAAACGATCATGGCAGGCGATTTCCTTGATCTTCTTAGGATTCTTAGTGTACGCCATTGTGCTCTATTTATGGAACACAACGCCATCGTTCCGTGAGGATGTATCCATCTCAAAAATCGAATTTGACCGAAACAGAATAGACCGCGATTTCGATATTTCAAATGACATCGAGCAAAGTACACTCGCAGATTACAACAAAGCGCTCGATAGTTTAAAGAAGGCAATGCCGGAATCTGAATGGATCAAATTAGGTGATTCTATAACGAAGACAGAATATGAGTATCAGGAGCGTCAAATGTACAACCCATGGTATGGCGGCTATTACACTGATTATGTGCGCGTACCATACACATATCGAGTTTTTCAAAAGAACAGAGAAGCCGTTCCCAACATTCTAGAAGACATCTACGAAGAAAAAGCAATTGATTCAGCACAATACACTGATAAGATCAAAGTCTTAAGAATGGCTCAGGTACTCATTTCATTCAGCGACAAAAAAGAAGCCACTACGCTTTTGAGAGATTACTTCAAGGGCTTCCTTGTTTACACGGGAGAGCTCGATCACAACAAGGTGAAAAGTATCGCAAAACTGTATGAAAAAGCAGATCGCCGTCCGAAATTCAAAAATCCATATGGTGAAAATGATGATTGGGATCAATTCAGTGCCTACCTGCGAGTTGGTCGTGAAGATTCGTTGACTGAAGAACGATTCAAGATCACAGAGAATGCCGTTTCGAAGTTAAAGTCAAAAGCAAAGTTTAAAGAAAAAGATCAAGTGCATGCGGTTGCCAGAATCACGTTGGGTAGCGACTTGACTGATGAAGATCTAACCACTGCAACTGAAGAATTCTTTTCAAGTAAAGACTTCAAGATCACCGACAAAAACGCAAGAGAAGTGTATGGAAAGTACCATTATTTGTTCCTTGAAAAAGCGCAGCTTGCCGATCAAATGCTTGAAGAGAAGCAATTGGAAAAAGAGATAAACCGATCAAGCTATTACTATGAAGCCAGGGTGGCCTTCTTGGCGATCATCATGATTGCAGCAGTCCTGATCCTATTCTCGATCCGTTCGATCATCAAGAATAAGCAGAACGCATAAAATATTGTTTTACCAAATGAAAAAGAGGACTTCGGTCCTCTTTTTTTGGTTTACAGAATTTCAGTCTAATTCAAAACATAATTCAAATCTTCAAAATTATGGCTTAAATAACTTTGAATTTTTCTATTTGCAGTTGAGATTGATACCTCTCTATTTGCCTCAGTAATTGCTTCACCTCCTGAAGCTTCCCTTTCCAGATGACTGATTAATTTCTCTTCTTTATCGCAATAGTACCTTCTTTCATAACTCCACCCCTCTGCACCTCCTTGGACATATACAAAAAAGATCTTCCCTTTTTTCTTATAGACAGACATCTCATATGAATATTCATAACCCGAGAATTCCCCTTTTACCACTTCGAATTCATCGTTCAATCGACAAGTTTTTACAATTTGTTCAAAAGGATACTGTTCAGATTCGTCATCAAATCCGTCATACTTTTCCCTTGTCTTTGTTGAACAATTGACCATTCCGATCTTTTGGATTTGTGAATACCAATTCTTTATTTCGGCAATTCGCTCTTCAAACGTTTGAGGTTGATCTTGCTCGTTTTGTTTTTGCTGAGCTTCTTTATCTTTCAATCTCAAATTCTCCATGCGCTGGGCTCTCAGTTCATCTTCCATTTGAGCCAACTTGTCATTGTCATTCGTACAAGAATTAAACAACAACATACAAATAGATGCTAAAACAAAATAGTTCTTCATAGTAGTTCTGAATCTTTTTTTAATCTCCAACTTCATTTGGATCATAGTCTGTGAATTCGAGATCCGTAACTTTTAACTCACGGTACGAAATCATTTTTTTGTTTTCATTAAGCCCCACCTCGATATTTACATTACAGCTTTGATATTGATCTTTTGATGCCCTGTAACATGTAAAATAGATCCAAAAAGTAATGTATTGCACTTTTCCTTCGATCCTAGACGGTGTCATCGTTTCTTCTTGAACATAAACTGTTTTGTCTATAAATTCATCATTGGATCGATTGATTTCATTGATCTCATCAGGAGTTACATTCTTTTTTGAGATAAAACGATCAACGTGATCAGCATAATAACGATACGCATCAAAATTACCCATCACCAGGTCTTTGTAATAATTGCGCATAAATGCTGTTACTTCATTGGCTTTAAACTCTTTGAGCTCATTCTTTTTTGCTTCAACTTCCTGCTCTTTTTGCTTTAATTCAGACATCCTCTCCCTCCGTATTCTCTCTTCTTCCAAGGCTTGAGCCTGCTGTGTGTCCTCGTTCATACAGGACGATACAAAAAGCCCAATAAAAACAAGTAAACAGAGGCTACTGTTTTTCAACTTCATTCTTTGAACTAATGTAACATATTTCATTCCGATCTCCTTTTTTTACAAGCTGTATACTTCTTTAATTTTCCCGTTGTCATCAAAAACAAATCTGAGATTGCTTACAATAGTTTTCTCTTGCTGGCTTGAGATCAAATAAAAACGATAATCTACTTTTACGTTGTAGGTATACTCGTCGATCATTTGAAAAACAGGATTTTCATTAATAGCGTAATCCGTTTTTCTCCAAGACGCTTCATATTCAGATCGGATCATGGAGAAGCTTGGATTCGAAAAACTATAGTATTTTCGAATGTTATTCGAATAAAAAGACATAATCTCCTCAAGGTTTCTGTCCTTTTCGGCTTCAAAAAACTTTTGAATAATAGCTCGATGGTTCTTATTGCCAACTTGAGTTCCGTTCGAATTTTTATTTTGAACTTCCTGTTCTTTCCTTTTTAATTCAGCTAAACGTTGCTCACGAAGCTCTTCTTCTTTTTTTGCCTGCTCCGTATTGTCTGTATCACAAGAAACAAGTGTAACGAAAACTACTGTTGCTAAAAACAAAATCCTTTTCATACTCACTTCATATAAAATTCACCATTAGTCAACTAGTCAAATTTTAACCATCAAAACAAATAGTACGATTAAGATCAATCCGAAAATGATCATCAGATCCAGATTCGATCGAAGCCATGGTGTTGTTACAACATCTTTATATTCCTTTTTCCTTTCCCGAAAAACCTCCCATTCCCAATCGAGGTATTGTTTGTCGCCAAGGTACACTTCATCATTTCTTGATAAAATAACCGGGTTGTTGATCTTCTCCCCATTCACAAACGTACCGTACATAGA
>CALCCB010000133.1 GCA_937899625.1 uncultured Bacteroidota bacterium | reverse complement strand
GATCCAAAGCGGTAAAGTGTCAGTTACACTTGAGCTTGAAAAAAAGGAAACAATGTTGATCGGGCATTATACGGCCGATGGAATTGTTTCTGTTGAATGTGATCGTTGTACGGATCAGGTGGAAATTCCTGTAAGAGGAGATTTTCAGTTGATCTATAAGTTTGGAACCGAACCATCTGATGATGAAACATTAATTGTGTTGCATCCGGATGAGTACGAGATCGACGTAAGAGATAGTATTTATGAGCTAATTACTGTCATCTTACCCTCAAAATTTGTTCACCCAGCTGGTGAATGTAATGAGGAAATGATCGAAATTCTAAACCAATACTCTTTGGTTGCCGATGATGAAGAAGATGAAGAATGGGAAGATGACGACGAGGAATGGGACGACGACGAGGAATGGGACGACGATGAGGATGAGGATGGAGACTGGGATGAGGATGAAGATGAGGGAGGTGATGACGGTCCGATTGATCCACGTTGGTCAGCATTAAAAAATTTGAATTAAACAGTTAATAATAAGTACAAATGGCACATCCTAAGCGAAAAATATCGAAGACGAGACGTGATAAGAGAAGAACTCACGTGAAGGCCGTTGCGAATAACATCGCTATTTGTCCTACGACAGGGCAACCTCATTTATTCCACCATGCTTACTGGCATGAAGGAAAACTGTATTACAAAGGAAAAGTTGTAGCAGAAAAAGAAGTAGCAGTTTAATCTGCGCTAATCTGACTCTTCTTTCATGAAGATAGGAATAGATATCTTAGGTGGAGATTTTGCTCCTGATGCGAATATTTCAGGGGCGGTTCTTGCCAAAAAGGAACTTCCAAACGATGTTCAACTCGTGTTGATAGGCGACAGGGATCAGATCTCTAGTGGCCTTTTGTCGTTGGATCAGGATCCATCGGATTATGAGATCGTTCATGCTCCAGACGTGATTACGATGCATGACCATCCTACACGAGCTATTCCTCAAAAGCCTAATAGTAGTATAGCTGTCGGATTTGATCTTCTTGCGAAGAAAGAAATCAATGCGTTTGCAAGTACAGGAAACACAGGTGCGATGCTTGTGGGTTCAATCTACAAGATCAACACAATTCCTGGAATCATCAGACCGTGTATTACCTCCACTTTACCAGCGATTGACGGTTCAAAAACCATTTTATTGGATGTGGGTTCGAATGCCGATTGTAAAGCAGATGTATTGTATCAGTTTGCAGTTCTTGGAACCCTATATTCCAAAAACGTTTATGGAGTGGAAAAGCCGAGAGTGGCTCTATTGAATATCGGAGAAGAAGATTCAAAAGGAAACCTACTGACTCTTGCAGCCCATAAACTAATGGCTGAATCAGATGATATCCATTTCGTTGGAAATTTGGAAGGCAGAGACATATTCATGGGCAAGGCAGATGTCATTGTTTGTGATGGTTTCACTGGTAACGTGGTATTGAAGGAGGCAGAAGGAATTTATTCCTTGATGAAAATGAGAGGGATCAAAGACGAGTACTTTGATCGCTTCAATTATGAAAATTACGGTGGCACCCCAATTCTTGGAGTTAAAGGAAACGTGATCATTGGTCATGGTATTTCCAATGATGTGGCCGTTAAGAATATGATTTTACATGCCGGCGATGTTGCCTTATCGGGGTTGGCGTCAAAGGTGAACGAGGCATTTAATTAATATGGGAAAGATCACAGCAGCAATTACCGGAGTACAAGGATACCTTCCGAAAGATGTAATGACTAATGAAGATCTTGCGAAGATCGTAGATACTTCTGACGAGTGGATCACTACAAGGACAGGTATTAAGGAGCGAAGAGTAATGCGCGACGGAGCTTCTTCTGATATGGCAGCTGAAGCCGTTAAAGCTTTACTGGAGAAAAAAGGTGTTGATCCATCAGAAATCGAATTGGTGATCGTAGCTACGGTTACTCCAGATTATCCTTTCCCGAGTACAGCAAATGTAGTTTGTGATAAAGCCGGGATGAAAAATGCATGGGGGTTTGATTTGAACTCGGCATGTTCAGGATTCATTTATGCACTTTCTACAGGAGCTCAGTTTATTGAAACAGGCCGTCATAAGAAGGTGTTAGTGATTGGGGTAGATAAAATGACATCGATCATTGATTATCAGGACAGAACAACTTGTGTGATCTTTGGAGATGGTGCAGGTGCAGTTCTTTTGGAACCAAATGATGAAGGTAACGGTGTACTAGATTATATCTTGAGATCTGATGGTTCGGGAAGACAATATTTGATCCAGCCAGCAGGTGGATCTGCATGTCCACCATCACATCAGTCAGTGGAAGAGAGAATGCACTTTGTGAAACAAGAAGGAAAACAAGTGTTCAAATTTGCTGTGACGAACATGGCAGATGTATCTGCTGAGATCATGGAAAAGAATAACCTTAGCTCAGATGATGTTGATTGGTTAGTGCCTCATCAGGCGAATCTTAGAATCATCGATGCAACTGCAGATCGAATGGGCCTAACAAAGGAGAAAGTGATGATCAATATCCAGAAATACGGAAACACAACGGCAGCAACGTTACCATTGTGTTTGTGGGATTATGAGAATCAACTCAAGAAAGGAGACAATGTAATTCTTTCGGCCTTTGGAGGAGGCTTCACCTGGGGTGCAGTTTACCTGAAATGGGCTTATTAATTACCGAAAAAAACTAACTTTACCCTCAAATAATTGAAAAGTATGAATCTGAATGAAATTCAAGACCTGATCAAGTTTGTAGCGAAATCAGGAGTGACAGAAGTCGAGATCGAACAGAAGGACTTCAAGATCACGATCAAATCAGAAGGAAAAAATAAAGGAACAGATACTCCTATTATTGTCCAGGCTGCTGCCCCTGCACCACTTCCTGTGGCGCCAGTTGCTGCTGCTCCTGTGGCTCCGGTTGCTGCTGCTCCGGCGGCTACACCTGCTGCTCCAGCTGCGGATGATGACTCAAAGTACATCACAATTAAATCGCCAATGATCGGAACATTCTACCGTTCACCTGGACCAGACAAGGATTCATTTGTGAATGTAGGAGACAACATCAACAAAGGGGATACGATCTGTATTATTGAAGCGATGAAATTGTTCAACGAGATCGAATCAGAAGTTGCTGGTAAGATCGTGAAAGTATTGGTTGACGATGCTTCTCCGGTTGAATATGATCAGCCTTTATTCCTTGTTGATCCTGCTTAATTTGACTGTTGAATAACTGAAAGACAGTTATTCATTCATCCAAAACGAGTTTTATGTTTAAAAAGATATTGATTGCCAATAGAGGTGAGATCGCATTGCGTGTGATCAGAACCTGTAAGGAGATGGGGATCAAAACAGTTGCCGTTTATTCGACAGCAGATAAAGACAGTTTACCTGTTCGATTTGCAGATGAAGCGGTTTGTATCGGTCCGGCGGTAAGTGCGAAGTCTTACCTGTCTATCCCAAATATCATTGCTGCGGCAGAGATCACAAATGCAGATGCTATTCACCCAGGCTACGGATTCCTTTCAGAGAATGAAAAGTTCTCTAAAGTTTGTCAGGAGCATGGGATCAAGTTCATTGGTGCCTTACCAGAGCAAATTGCAGGAATGGGAGATAAAGCAACAGCTAAAGCTACTATGATCAAAGCTGGGGTACCTTGTATTCCTGGTTCTAAAGGACTGTTAAAAGATCTTGATGACGCTAAAAAGATAGCGAAAGAGATTAAATACCCGATCATCCTTAAAGCAACTGCCGGTGGTGGTGGTAAGGGTATGAGAATCGTTTGGAAAGAAGAGGATATCCAGGCTGCATGGGATTCTGCACGTCAGGAAGCTGGCGCTGCATTTGGTAACGATGGTATTTATATGGAGAAATTCATTGAAGAGCCTCGTCACATTGAAATTCAAATAGCTGGAGATCAATTTGGTAATGCTTGTCACTTATCTGAAAGAGATTGTTCTATTCAAAGACGCCACCAAAAATTAGTAGAAGAAACACCATCCCCATTTATGACAGATGAGTTAAGAAACAAAATGGGTGAAGCAGCAATTAAAGCTACAAAAGCAGTAAACTACGAAGGTGTTGGTACAGTAGAGTTTTTAGTTGATAAGCACCGTAATTTCTATTTTATGGAAATGAATACGCGTATTCAGGTAGAGCATCCAATTACAGAGGAAGTCGTTAATTATGACTTAATTAGAGAGCAAATTTTAGTTGCAGCAGGAGTGCCAATTTCTGGAAAAAATTATTTTCCTCAAATGCATTCTATAGAATGTAGA
>CALCCB010000132.1 GCA_937899625.1 uncultured Bacteroidota bacterium | reverse complement strand
CTAAATAGTTCCATGTACTCGTCAAGACTAGATTTATCGTACTTGGGGTCATTGTTGTTCTTCAGATAGATCTGTAGAAATTCGGATTTCGTGACCGGTTTACCATCAATTTCCATAAGAACCGGATCATTTTGTTGGCTTGTGGCTGTGAAACCGATAAATAATGTTAACGCGAAAAGTAATTTTTTCATGGTTAGAAATTTTGATTTAATCCGTAACGTTTTATTTGATACTATAGTTTGGAGCCTCTCTTGTTATTGTTATGTCGTGAGGGTGAGATTCCTTCATTCCAGCAGAAGTGATTCGAACGAATTTAGCACCTTTAAGTTGATCAATCGTAGGAGCACCACAATATCCCATTCCGGCTCTTAATCCGCCGACGATCTGGTACATTACTTCGACAAGATCGCCTCTATAAGGCACTCTTCCTGAAATTCCTTCAGGAACCAATTTCTTGATATCGTCTTCAGCGTCCTGGAAATAACGATCTTTTGATCCTTTTTGCATGGCTTCTAAAGATCCCATTCCCCTGTATGACTTAAACTTTCTTCCTTCATAAATGATGGTCTCTCCTGGAGATTCTTCAACTCCAGCGAACATCGAACCGACCATTACTACATCAGCACCGGCAGCAATTGCCTTAACAATATCTCCTGTATAACGAATACCACCATCAGCGATTACTGGAATTCCAGTGCCTTCTAATGCTTGTGCAACATCGTTTACAGCAGAGAGTTGTGGGACACCAACACCGGCAATTACTCTGGTTGTACAAATCGATCCAGGTCCAATTCCAACCTTTACAGCGTCAGCACCAGCTTCAGCTAGATATTTAGCAGCCTCTGGAGTGGCAATGTTACCTACGATGACATCCAGTTTAGGAAACTTGGCTTTCACCTCTTGTAGCTTGCTTACCACGCCTTTGGTGTGTCCATGTGCTGTGTCGATAACAATCGCATCTACACCAGCATCCACAAGAGCGGTTACTCTTTCAAGCGTATCGTTTGTAACACCAACTGCAGCAGCAACTCTAAGTCTTCCGTAAGAATCTTTGCAAGAATTAGGATGTGTCTTTACTTTAATAATATCTCTGTAAGTGATCAGTCCGATCAGTTTGTTGTTTTGATCAACAACGGGTAGTTTTTCAATTTTATTCTCCTGAAGAATCTCTTCAGCGGTAGCAAGATCGGTTCCATCATTAGTTGTTACCAAATTCCCAGAAGTCATGATCTCAACAATTGGACGATTTAAATTCTTTTCGAATCTTAGATCTCTATTTGTTACAATTCCTTTTAAGGTTCTCGAGCCATCTACAACAGGAATCCCGCCTATACTGAACTCTTTCATTAAATTCAATGCGTCTTTAACATATGCGTTCTCATCCAGTGTAACAGGATCCAAGATCATACCGCTTTCTGATCTTTTGACTTTACGGACTTCAAGTGCTTGCTCTGCAATGGACATGTTTTTGTGGATCACACCAATTCCACCTTGTTGTGCAATAGCGACTGCAAGTCTTGCTTCAGTAACTGTGTCCATAGCGGCAGAAACAATTGGAGCATTCACTTCGATGTTTCGAGTGATCTTACTTTTTAATTTTACATCCCTTGGTAGAACTTCTGAATAGGCTGGAACCAGAAGTACATCATCATAGGTTAAACCTTCCTTAATCTCCCTGATATTGCTTAATGACATGTGAATCTATTTTTGAAATAAATTCCTGCAAAATTAATATTTATTTCCGACAAACAACGTGTCTTTCAACATCTCGCTCACTAATAATTTAGTGTTTTGACTATTGTTAAAATTTTGAAAAATATTATGCGTTCGGAAATTAAAGTATTACTCTTGTATGAGTAGAAAAATGAAGATACTTCTTAAAATACTGTTCATCGTTCTTGTTTCGTTCTCAGGAAACGCACAAATGCGTTCTGATTCGATTCACCTCATCCAACTTTCTGGGGTTATAGTAAATGAGGATGATCTGGCCCAATTACCTTATACTACAGTATATGACAAAACCATGAAAAGGGGAGTGATATCGGATTATTACGGTTTCTTTTCAACTGTTGTTTTGCCCGGAGATACCCTTTTGTTTTCTTCCTTTGGATTTAAGACCTCAACATACATAGTTCCTGATACGCTAAAGGAAAATAGATACTCGATCATACATGTGATGCAGAAAGACACGTTGAATCTTCCAGAGGTTACCGTTTATCCGTGGCCTTCTAGGGAGGATTTTGCGCGATACTTTGTTAACATGGAGCCATATGATGATGCTATTCGTAGAGCTCAACGAGAATTATCAGGAGAAAGTCTTGCTTTTGTCGCTGCCAGATTGGATGGAGATGCTTCCTTGTCCTATGGTTATGCGATGAATCAAAAATATACTCAGATCTATACAAATGGCCAGCTTCCTGTGAACAACCTTTTAAACCCATATTCCTGGGCTAAACTTATACAGGACTGGAAGGCTGGAAAGCTAGCAAGGCAGTAAATGACAAAGTCGAACAGGATATTTTTTATTCTGGGGTATCTGCTTCTGTTGATATTGGTTTTTGTTTTGCCCTTTAAAAAGGTTGTTTATTCGAATGGTAATTTTGGGATACCCGACGAAATTGAATTGTATAATGCTTTTCGTGAATACTTCATTATCATAGCTCAGTCTTTTGGATATATAACGTTGATCCTTTTAGGGATTGGAATAAACAGGGTTATTGTTATTCTGGCGATAGTAACCTCAATTTTAAATGTTCTCAGTCTACCACTTATCTATTTCGCATTAACCTTCGATCTTTCGTTTTTTGGCTCTCCAAAAACGATCCACGTAACGCTTGGCTATTATTTATTGGTGTTGCTAAACCTGGCACTCGTTTTTTACGCATTCTATTCCTACCGCTTTTATCCGAAAGCAAGTGAAATGAAGAAAAGGATTCAAGAGGATCTTCTGGATACTTGATTATTTGATCGGGTAGCAAATAAAATATTTCTCAACAGGACTTGCCAAAGCTGAAATATTTAGGTTGTCAGAAGCTTTTCCCAAATCAATGATCTCTCCATTTTTCATCAAGATATTGATGTTTTGTTTTTTCTGATTGTATGCGTTGTTGCTTAAAGAATCGGTGTAAACAAAATAATCTACCAGTTCAGGGGAGATGTTTAAAAGATTCATTGCCATCTCCTTTTCCAATGCAACACGATCCTTTCCAAATGGTTCACTGGAGATTTCGATCTTGAAAAGGTTTCTGTTTACAAGCCTTTTTGATAATTCCGCAAGCACAGGATCTTTATCATTCTGCCAAACTTTTAGCGCTCCAAGGATATCGTAATCATCCAGATTTGCGAAATGTTCCAAGACCTCTGGATTGCTTTTGAAATCATTATTCGTAATGTTCTTTTTCAAAAAGAACTGCAAAGAAGGACTTCCGAACACCTCATGGCCTTGTTGGGTGAGTTCTTTGGCTCTTCTTAAAGCGTGAATTAACATGAATTCGGCTGCAACCACAGTTTTATGCAGATAGACCTGCCAATACATGACTCTTCTTGCTACAATGAATTTCTCAACGGAATAAATTCCTTTTTCTTCAAGAACCAGGTTTCCGTCCTTTACATTGAGCATTTCTATGAGTCGATCGCTACCAATGATTCCTTCACTTACACCTGTGTAAAAACTGTCTCTGTTCAGATAATCTAGACGATCCATGTCTAGTTGACTCGACACGAGTTGATGAAGAAAAGCTTTGTGATACTTGTTCCTGAAAATGAGTAGTGCACGATTCATGTCATCTCCAAGCTCCAGACTCAACTTTTCAATAAACATGGCTGAAATCTCTTCGTGACTTACGCCATGAACAATATCGTATTCAAGCGCATGACTAAAAGGACCATGACCAATGTCGTGTAATAGTATGGCTATCAATACGGCTCTTTCTTCTTCCTTAGTGATTTCGTGTCCCTTACGACGAATGACATTGATTGCAAGATCCATCAGATGCATTGCGCCAAGCACATGATGAAAACGAGTGTGAAGAGCTCCTGGGTAGACCAGATGACTCATTCCCAACTGCATGATCCTTCTTAATCGCTGAAGATATGGATGTTCGATCAGGTCGAAAATAAACTCATCAGGAATTGAAATAAAACCGTAAACTGGATCGTTAAAGATTTTCTTTTTATTGTTTCGGTTCAGATTAGGCCGTAAATCCATACTTTTAAAACGAGTTACGAAAATACAAAAAACAGCATAAATGCAGGGAAAAATACTTTGGGCAGATGATGAGATCGAATTATTGAAGCCACATATCATGTTTCTGGAAGCCAAAGGATACGTGGTAGATTCAGTAAATAACGGTTCTGATGCTGTAGATAAAAGTTCTGAAAATCATTACGATATCATTTTCCTGGATGAAAATATGCCTGGAATTAGCGGTCTAGAAGCGCTGTCCAGAATCAAAGAGAAAAAGCCTCATGTTCCGGTGGTAATGATCACGAAAAGTGAAGAAGAGTACATCATGGAAGAGGCGATTGGTAGTAAAATAGCTGACTATCTGATCAAGCCAGTGAACCCGAATCAGATCCTACTTAGTCTAAAGAAGAATCTGGATCATAGTAAATTGGTGTCTCAAAAAACGAATTCCAATTATCAACAAGAATTTAGGCAGCTTGGCATGCAGCTGAATGGTAGATTGGATGAAGAGGAGTGGACAGAGCTCTATAAAAAGTTGATCTTTTGGGAACTTGAATTAGACAAGATCGAGGACAAAGGGATGCGAGAGATTCTGGAGATGCAAAAGAAAGAGGCGAATAATCTATTTACTCGATTCGTAGAGAAAAATTACGAAGACTGGATCTCATCGCCCAATGATGCTCCCTTGATGATCCATCACTTAATGAAGGAAAGAATAGCCGCGCAACTTGATAAAGGCAAGACATTTGTATTGGTAATCGATAATCTAAGATTTGATCAATGGAAGGTTCTACAGCCTTTATTTTCAAGATATTACACTGTTGATTCTGAAGAAGTAGTTTATTCAATATTGCCTACGGCTACACATTATGCGAGGAATTCGTTTTTTGCTGGATTAATGCCTAGTGAGATTCAGAAAAGATTTCCTAATCTATGGAAAAGTGAAGAGGATGAAGGGGGTAAAAATATGCATGAAAAGGACTTTCTTGAAGCAAATTTAAAGCGACTTGGAAAGAATATTAAGTGGTCATATCATAAGATAACGAATTATGATGCAGGTAAAAAGCTTAATGACCAGTTCAATCAGCTACTGAATAATGATGCAAATTTTATAGTCTACAATTTTGTTGATATGCTGTCTCATGCCAGAACAGAGATGGAAGTGATCAGGGAGCTCGCTGACGATGAAGCGGCATACAGGTCCCTAACTGTATCATGGTTTGAACATTCTCCTTTGAACGATATTGTAAGAAAAATTGCAGAAAGTGGAGCTAAGTTGATCATTACCACGGATCATGGTACAGTAAAAGTTGGTAATCCTGTAAAGATAGTTGGGGAGAGAAATACAAATACCAACTTGAGGTATAAGGTAGGGCGAAATCTCAGCTATAATGAAAAGGAGGTCTTTGTTGTCAAGGATCCATCCAGTTGCTTTTTACCGCAATCAAAGATGAGTAGCGAATATGTTTTTGCCGGTGAGAACGATTTCTTTGTCTATCCAAATAATTACAACCACTTTGTAAATTACTATGGCAATACATTTCAGCATGGTGGGATCTCGCTGGAAGAGGTATTGATTCCTTATGTTGTATTGACGCGTAAATAGTTCATTGTATTTTTGTGTCAACATGACAGACCAGAGTTTTCACATTTCAGAACTTTCAGATCTTCCTAGAATTGCTCAACAGTTCGTTAATGAAATGAAAGGTAAAAAAGTTTTTGCCTTTGATGCTCAGATGGGAACGGGTAAGACCACTTTTATCAATAGCATTTTAAATGCTATGGGAATTGAGCAAACAGAAGGTTCACCGACCTATTCAATAGTGAATGTATATGATTCTCCGGCATTTGGAAAGATATATCATTTTGATGTTTACCGCTTGAAGAATGAACATGAGGCCCTCGATTTCGGTATGGAAGAGATGCTATACGGTGGAGGGATATGTTTGATAGAATGGCCTGAAAAAATTGAACAAATCTTACCAGATAACACTATTTGGGTGTATATTCGTAAAAACGAGGATAATACCAGAACTATTACTGTAAAGAATGATTACTGATCCGGAAATATTAAAGAAATTGATCCAGCAGGGAAGTTTGCTTCCAAAAGAAGAAATGCTGGAAGTGTCGAGGAAAAAAGGACAATTATTCATAGGGATTCCAAAGGAGATTTCCTTTCAGGAAAGCCGTGTTGCGCTTGTTCCGGAAACGGTATCTCTTTTAGTCGCAAATGGGCATAGAGTGCTGATCGAAACGAAAGCGGGAGAGGGGGCAGCATTCAGTGACAATGAATACAGTGAAGCAGGAGCTGAGATCTGTTACGACAGAAAAGAAGTTTTCCAATGTGATATTATTTTCAAGGTGGCTCCTCCTTCTGAAGAAGAGGTTGAAATGATGCCAGGTAATCAGACGTTGATCTCTGCTCTGCAGCTTTCTATTCAACCAAAAGTTATACTTCAGAAGTTAATGCAGAAGAAGGTTACGGCCGTTGCCTGGGATTACATCAGAGATGAGGAGGGTGTTTTTCCTGTTGTAAGAACGATGGGGGAGATTGCTGGAACAACCAGTATTCTTGTAGCAGGAGAGCTTTTGAGTTCATTTAGTGAGGGCAAAGGCATAATGCTTGGTGGAATAGCTGGTGTTCAGCCAACTGAGGTTGTTGTAATTGGTGCAGGGACAGTAGGGGAATTTGCTACCAGAGCTGCATTAGGACTTGGCGCATCTGTTAAGGTGTTTGATAATTCACTTTCAAAACTGCGAAGATTACAGAACGACATAGGTTCAAGAGTTTATACATCTGTTGTACAACCTAAGGTATTGGCAAAATCACTGAAAAGAGCGGATGTTGTTATTGGTGCTTTAAGGGCGCCATTAGGCAGAACACCTTGTGTGGTTACTGAAGAGATGGTTGAGGCCATGAAAACAGGCTCTGTGATGGTTGATGTAAGTATCGATCAGGGAGGATGTTTTGAAACTTCCAGAGTAACAAATCATCTTGAGCCAACATTTATAAAGCACGGTGTCATCCATTACTGTGTGCCTAACATTGCTTCCAGGGTTTCGAGAACAGCTTCATTTGCTCTATCAAATATATTTTCACCGATCCTTCTGGAAATGGGTGACCATGGTGGATGTAAGGAGCTTATCAAAAATGATTTCGGATTCAGAAGTGGAGTTTATATTTACAAAGGGACATTAACAAGTGAAGTACTTGGAAAAGTGTTTGATCTGAAATACAAGGATATCGAATTGTTACTTCTTGCGATGTGATCTTAGCGGTTTCCGTTATAGCATATTTACTTCTAAACATGATTATTGGCTACTCGGCCAGTAAAAAAATACGAACAGCTGAAGATTTTGCTGTAGCCGGAAGAAGATTGCCATTTTTTATGGCTTCTGCTGCATTTTTTGCGACTTGGTTTGGTAGCGAGACGATACTCGGAGCCACTGGAGAATTCCTTGAAAATGGAGTGTTGGGAATTATAGAAGAGCCCTTGGGGGCAGCACTTTGTTTGATATTAGTAGGAGTCTTTTACGCCAGAAAAATATACCGATCGGGAGCAATTACATTTTCAGATCTTTTCAGAGATCGATTTGGAATGAAGGCCGAATTAGTCAGTGCAATTGTAATGATACCCAGTTTCTTTACCTGGATAGCTGCTCAGTTCTTAGCCTTAGGGATGATCTTTCATGTGCTTTTCGGTGTTGACCTTTGGTTGGCCATATTTATAGGAGCCCTGCTGGTCGTGCTTTATACAACCATAGGAGGGATGTGGGCAGTATCAATGACGGACTCTTTGCAGATGGTGGTGATAGTAATCGGGTTATTGCTGGTTTTCTTTTACCTATATGATGATCTTCATTCAAAAGATTTAAAATTGATTGACTCTCAGATCCCAATGGAGTTATACAATAAGGAAAGACTTTCTGTCTGGGATTGTTTAGGAGCGTGGGTTACAGTCGGATTAGGGGCAATTGCATCTCAAGACATTTTTCAAAGAGTTGTTGCTTCACGCTCTGAAAAGGTAGCGGTATATTCCTCGATATTTTCTGGGGCCTTATATCTCGTAATTGGGATTGTTCCTTTGATCATTGTATTGATGGGACAACTGGTCTATCCTGACCTGTATGCAGTTAATAAAGAAAACTTTATTACCACTTTGATAACCGTCACTACTCCTCAGTGGGTACAAGTGATCTTTTTTGGAGCTTTGATCTCAGCGATTCTTAGTACGGCTTCAGGAGCCTTGCTTGCTCCGTCAACCGTATTCGCAGAAAATATTCTAAAGCCATTAAATGTGGGTAAAGACCTGCTTTTAAATATGAGGATCAGTGTAGTCATTATGGCATTGGTTTCAGTAATTTTAGCATTTAACAACCAAAGTGTTTTTGAGCTTGTGAGTATTGCATCTTCTTTTGGCCTTGTTTCATTGTTTATTCCTTTTACGCTCACTTTATTTACAAGTTGGGTGAACTCATCTGGGGTAATCATTGGGATGTTATTGGGACTTGTCACATGGATCCTCTTTGAATGGATAGGGTCCACAATCCCGAGTATTTTTTATGGAATGTTAGCTTCATTCATGGGAGTTATGGCAGGACAAATTCCTCAATTGAAGTATAAATGATTGTACCTTTAAATTTACCTCCGGCAGAATTAAAGCTTACCAAAAAAGAAGGAAAGGTAATTGTTTGGTGTATCGTTAGAAAATTGAACCTTCTGTTGACACCTGAAGAATGGGTTCGCCAACATATTATTCATTTTTTACATTTCCATAAATCTTTTCCGATTTCTTTAATAGCATCTGAATACACTTTGAAACTAAATGATCTTCAGAAAAGATCTGATATTGTTGTCTTTGGTAAAAATGGGGGGCCATTGCTAATCGTAGAATGTAAAGCAACTACTGTAAAGATCGATGATGAAACGCTGTTTCAAATTGCACAATACAACTCAAAATTGAAGGTCCCTCATTTGATCTTAAGCAATGGATTGGATCATTATTATCTGAAATGGGAGGGTAATAAATTTGTTCAATCAGATCAGTTCCCCAATTTTGAAGATATATCTAATTAATTGTCTTACGCCTTTTCAAGTTTGAATTCGCTCGTTTTGTGGAAAGTGATATCGGGGTAGTCTTGCTCGGCCATTTGCAGCAGGAATGGAGTTTCAGCCAGAAAAACTAGATTATCATCTTTGTCCTTAGCCACATAATTGCTTTTTGCACGCAGGAAACTAGCAAGTTGTTCCTCGTTATCAGTCGTAATCCAACAGGCCTTATAGAAATTCTTAGGAGCAAATCGGCAATTTGCACCGTATTCATTGATCAGACGATAATTGATCACTTCGAATTGAAGCTGACCAACTGTCCCTACAATTTTTCTGTTTCCTGGTTGCATGATAAACATCTGAGCAACTCCTTCGTCTGTGAGCTGATGAATACCCTTATCCAGCTGCTTTGATTTCATTGGATCAAGATTTTCAAGTTCCATAAAGATTTCCGGAGAGAACGAAGGAATTCCTTTGAACATCATATCTTCACCTTCCGTTAAAGTATCACCGATCTTAAAGTTACCTGTATCGTACAAGCCGACTACGTCACCTGGATATGCTTCCTCGATCACGCTCTTGTCCTGAGCCATGAATGATGTTGGATTCGGGAATTTAAAATTCTTGTTTAGTCGAACATGATGATAGAATTTGTTTCTTTCGAAGACACCAGAAACCACTCTTAAAAAAGCAATTCGATCTCGGTGTTTCGGATCAAGGTTGGCATGGATCTTAAAAACAAATCCTGAAAATTTATTATCCGAGGGCTCAATGAATCTAGTATCCGTTTCTCTTCCTCTTGGTGAAGGTGAAATGCGGATGAAAGTATCAAGCAATTCCTGTACACCAAAATTGTTCACTGCGGAGCCAAAAAAGACAGGAGCAACTTCTCCAGATAAGTATTTCTCACGGTCAAATGCATCATAAACACCTTCAACAATGTCGAGTTCCTCTCTTAATTCGTTGGCAAAATTTTCTGTCACCAGTTCTTCAAGCATTGGATCGTCCAAGTCTGAGATCGATACGACATCTTCTGCCTTTTTTGTTTTACTGGCAGAAAATAAATTGAGGCTTTTATCATAGATGTTGTAAACACCTTTGAATCTATCTCCAATCCCTATCGGCCAGGTAAGCGGACGAACGTTGATCCCTAGTTTTTCTTCGATCTCATCAAGCAAGCTGAAAGCGTCTTTACCTTCGCGATCCATTTTATTGACGAAGATGATCACCGGAGTATTTCGCATGCGACATACTTCCATCAATTTTTCGGTCTGTGTTTCGACCCCGTTTGCACAGTCAATGACAAGAATCACACTGTCAACTGCTGTTAAAGTTCTGTACGTGTCTTCTGCAAAATCTTTGTGACCAGGTGTATCAAGGATATTGATCTGTTTGCCACCGTATTCA
>CALCCB010000131.1 GCA_937899625.1 uncultured Bacteroidota bacterium | reverse complement strand
TAGGTTTTTTTGGTTTTTTTGGGCAATTATTTATGACCAAAGCATTTCAAAATGCAGAAGCACATATGGTGGCTCCCTTTAAATATGTAGAAGTTTTATTCACGCTGTTTTTTGGCGTTTTTGTTTTATCTGAAACCTATGATGTATTGCATTTATTAGGAACGTTTCTTGTAATTTTTGGACTGGTTCTTAATGTACTTTATAAATCAAAGCTGAAGTAGTGGGATAAAAAAAACCACCCGAAGGTGGTTGAAAAAAAAGATTTTAGCATTTTATCATGAATAGAATTATTTTAACCTTCTCATTTTTCTTTGTGTGTTTCTTTCATTTAGCACAATACTCTACAGGACATACAACTATAACATTCAATGATCCTGCAAGAACAGGTGGTTTTGGTTCGGGAGGGGGCCCAGGAAGACAAATTCAAACCGAGCTGTATTACCCCAGTCCATTGTCAGGAGAAAACACCCCAATCTCACAAGGACAATTTCCACTTATTACTTTTGGTCATGGATTTGCAATGAGTTGGGATGCTTATCAAAATATATGGGAACACTATGTTCCATTAGGATATATTGTTGCATTTGTGAGAACAGAAGGATCATTGATTCCTTCACCGAGTCATCAGGACTTTGCTCTTGACATGGCCATTGTTACCCAAAAAATTCAAGCACTAAATTTTAATTCGACATCACTATTTGAAGCACATTTAAATGGTAAAAGTATAGCAATGGGACATTCGATGGGTGGTGGTTCTGCTGTTCTTGCCGCTCAAAACAACCCTTTATTTGATGGGTATGTCGGACTTGCTCCAGCAGAAACAAATCCAAGTGCAATAGCAGCCTGCCCAAATATTCTTTGTCCTTCCATTATCTTTTCTGGCAGTAGTGATGGAGTAACCCCTCCATCACAACATCATCGACCAATGTATGATGCAATTGTTTCTGGTTGTAAATCCTATGTGAGTATTACTGGCGGTGCACATTGTTATTTTGCAAATACAAATTTTAATTGTGATTTCGGGGAATCAACCACTTCAAGTGGAATTTCCATTTCAAGGATCCAACAACAGCAAAAGACTTATTCCATTTTAGATCCTTGGCTTGAATATATTTGTAAACAAAGCTGTAATGGTCTGGTAGCATTTCACAATGGATTAAATGCAACTACCGGAACAGTTAACGAAACCAATTGCCCGAACACAATTGAGTCTGCAACTATTTTTTATGATGGCCAAAGCACCTTTTATACTATTGATCAAGGAATTGAATTCCAATGGTTTAATTTTGGTTCACCTATTGAAAATTCGAATAATGATACGCTCATCATTTCTTCTGGTGATGAATTAGAAATTTCATTATCTATCATTACTGAATGGGGATGTGCGATGAGCGATGCCATTAGCGTTTCATCGAACATTGAACAAAACGATTTTTTTGATTTAATTATTCAGCAAGAAAATTTAGTTCTAATGATTAATGCTCAGGAAAACATGAATGGAAAATGTTCAATACTGAATCTAAACGGAAGTCTGATCTCTGAAGCTTCTTTAATAAAGGGCGAGTCAAAATTAATGGTGAATCAATTAACCCAAGGACTTTATTTACTTTTCATCGAAACAGAAAAACATTCTCAACTGAAAAGAATTTATTTACATAATTAGAAAAATAATAAAGGGCATCACTGCCCTTTTCAATTTAAAAAGAAATAAATCCAAATCGATATCTTTTCCCACCATTGTGCATCATTGCCATTACAACTAATTCATTGTTGTATTTAAAAAAGAAATTTGAACACAAGCTCATTTCAAAAACAGCACCTTTGTGTAAGTTAAAAAGGGGTAATCCAAATTTGAAATTTCCATATGTAATTTGCCCTTGGGGATCAATGACATGTAAAAATGTGGCATGTTTTGTTTTCTCATCGAATGCCTTGTGCTTTACATAGTTAGTTCCATCAATTTCTGTCCAATTTGCAGGAGGTACAGACGGAATCGATAAATCTGTATTGTTCCATAAAATAAATAAATTATCATCCTCCATAGTATATACAACCGAACCAAATGGATCGTCGGTTTCTAAGTTTTCTATTTTTTGATGTTTCAGAATTGATCTATCCCAGATAATTTGTCCGTTTGTAATATCCGCATTCAAAACGAGCAAATTCCCATATTCATAATTGAATAAGTATTTCATCGGCTGAGAGCCAGGAACAACATTTTTTTCACTTTTCATTTGTTCCAAGATGACATTTAAATTACCGTCCTTTCTGAGGAGAACATCTTTTAAAGAGTAATTTGTCAAAAGACTCTTTTCTTTCATTTTAGCCAAAAGCTGAGTCGACCAAGGTTGAAAATTAATTTTCGGTTCATTCCCAGGCTGATCAATGGTAGCATAAAATAACCCTGACAAATTTTTTGAGAATGCTGATGGTTTATCGGAATAGGTAGCTAATAAATAGAAGTTGTTTTTTGAGTCAAAATTTAATTTATAATCTACTACTTCTCTACCTTCCTGAAAATCTAATTTCTTTTCGCCAAATTTTTCTTTTCCCTCGATACTGTACAGAGCATATTTCCATTCTGGCTTTTGCCAAATACGTTTAAAGATATAGGCAGAGCCATCATTGTCAACTGAAATATAATTGTTGCGAGCCTTTTCACAGGGCCAATCCAATTCTCTCTCTTGCTTCCACAATAATTTCATCGAAGACAGTTCAAAACAAGAAACTCGAATAATTTCTTTGGTCTCTTTTACAAATGGTAGCTCGGCTAACACAATCAATTTTGAACCATCATCAGAAACTGAAAAATTATAGAAACCACTGTTCATTATTTTCTGAGCAGAAATTGCATCCAATTCACCCAAATCTGACAATTCTCCGCTCGTAGAGAGAGAACTTATACTTAAAGAGTAGCTGGCTTTTGTTTTGCTCCAATGTGAAATCAAGGCATACATTTTACCATTGGTTGCGATGATATCTTCAATATTTTGAGATTCACCCATTACACCCAAATTGAACTCTATTTTTGATGTTTTATTTAGCTTTAGATTTTGATCATATTGTTCAATCCAATAAGTTACGACAGAAGTTAAATCTCTTTTTCCCCTTAAGAGATAAAAACCTTCGTCATTCGAAAAAAGCAACTTTTCAATAGGACGATCTAAATTTTCATCTGTAACTGGCTCTCCCCATTTGTAAATAGGTTCCTGACCAAAAGAAAAATAACCTGCACTCAGAGTACAGGTTATCAAAAGTATTGATAAATAGTTCATTTTAGTTTTTACAATTTTCGTTGTACTCAGCAATGATCTCAAGAATCTTAAGCATACCGTAACCGTCTTCCTTGTCGGCCACTTTCTTCGATAAAACAGCATCATCCGAGATCCATTCTGACATTTTAGATGCAAATTTCAATGCGAAATAATCTAGTGTTTTTGGATCTTCATCTCCATTTTTTAAATAAACTGATTTTGGAGGATACATCCTTTTCATGAAATCTTCTTCTGATTCTGATGAACCTCGTTGCATTGTCATATAGTTTTCTGATCGATCATACCACACATATTCAGTAATGCATCCCTCTGTAACTACCAGATTAGCCTTGATGGGCTTTTTCAATAATCCTCCCGAGTAATGTATACAGTGATACAACTTGTCTGCTACCTTATATTCTGTCAAATCACCAGTGCTAAATTTTTGTTTGGTTTTTTTATTCCCTTTTTCAGTGTACAACTCGACATCATTTTGCATTGTGTATCGATCTTTATATTTTATATATCCTTCAACTTTGTCTCCGGAGGACATGATTACGTATCCTGGATATTCTTCTCCATACTTGTAAACATCAGTGCTCCAATCCTGAGCGATAGACATTAAAGAAGCACAAGTAAAGAGTAATGTAGCCAATTTATTCATTCTAAAATTTTTAAATTTTGACAAGTTTAGTCATTCAATTTGCCTCAAATCCAACAAATGAACAAACTCCAACTTTGCATGAATATAAAAGTGATTTGTAACCTTTTATTCACTATCGCGTATTAAAGTGTAGTAAGTTTTTTAAGTAGTATTTTTAGTTTTTTAAAAGGTCCGGACGCGGACCTTTTTTGATGAAAGAATTGAGTCAATTGCCACTTAATACATTAAAATGCTTTTCAGACAAAGAATTCCATTCAAAAAAACAAACTCCTTTTGCACCGGCATTTTTTGCATTTTCAATAGCAATTTTTAATTCTTCAGGACTTAAAGCAGGAATATATAGACCGGTGAATAATGGCATTCTACCCTTTAATTCGTTTACCCCTTGTTTTGTCGAAAATTCAATCCAGTTCATATTCTCTTCGTAAAAATTATGATAAATCATCGGCAATACCAAGTCTAAATTCCAATTCGACCAATCCTGTCTTACCATACTGCGTGCCATTTCAGGAAATGGAAACACAGCCGCAGAGATCTGCTTATCACAATCATGAACGATATCTGCCAATTCATTTACCAAGGATGTAACTGCATTTAATCGAAATTGTCTCCATTCTGTACTTAACTCTGGATGATCCATTTTTAGTGGGTTAAATCCGGTCTGTTCTTCATATGCCGCTATGGCATTTGGATGGTAACCATAATCGTATTCGGGCATTTCTGTTTCTTGAACTAAATCGTATTTAGGTTGAAGTGCCTTTCCAAGGATTACATCACAGAATCGCACATAATCTAAATGAACTGATTTCAACCCTTCTACTTCTGCCACCGCGCGAATGTTGTTTTTAATGTGCTCCCTGGCCCCTTCACTAAATGGACTCAACCATTGATAGTAACCAACGTAAGCATTATATTCAAGACTATTATCCCCTTTTCTGTTGACTTCATACCATTCAGGATGTTTTCTGGCAATAGTATCTCCAGGACGATTCAATGTCCATACCCAACCATGAATGTTTAACCCCATGTTCTCACTCAAACGCACGTATCTTCTCAGCTCATCAGGTTCCGCCCCAATAAAAAGATCTGTCAGACCGGCTTTTTGGGCTTTTGTAAACTCTTCAGTCCATTCCTGATCTGTTCGCTGACGGTTACCATGTAACCAAGCAGCCAATGCAAATGGTTCAATCTTTCGTTCATGCAAATTTCCAGATTCATTGATTGTAAATCTATAATTTCGATAATCAACTGAGATCTCAAAACCGAAATTTGTTGTACAAAGAATCGGATTTACCTTCTTCCCTTCAGGTTTCCATTCCAATACATCCAATGACTGTATATGCCTTGCGTAAGAAAGATCTGATTTCTGTTCGAGATACTGCTTTCTCAAATAGTCTTTTTGCGCTCGATATAAATAAAATAAATACTGTCTAGCTCCTTCCAACTCCTTCCAGTCCGTTTCTATTTCTCCAGGATTCAGAGCAAAAAAAAGATAACCCCAATGCTCAGGGCGATGCATATCTATTGCTCCCTGTTCACACCATACCCAATTGTGTTCAGGAATGCCTTTTCTCTTTTTATATCCTTCATCCGTAATTTCTGTCTCCCATTGTACGCGGGAGAAATTGAGTCTCCATGGTTCCGGTGTTTCTTTATGTTTCTTTGTGAAAAGCAACTCGTCTAGTGAGCTCCATGGTATGGCGATCTCGCAGCTCCAACCTTTATCTTGTTTCTTCCAGTTGTTGAGCTTCCCATCTATATTCACACCTACTTTAAGGTCCTCCATATCCCAGTCGGTAATTATCGGACCACCTTCACGATAGGCATTCATTAATAATAAATCCCAGACCGCTCCAAACGCATTAACTTCCAGTTCGCAATAATGTGATTCATTGGTGTATGGTTTTAAAAAGATCTCAAAGTCGTTATCATAAAAAATGACCTGATCACGTTCCTTGATGTTTGCCCATACTTCCTTTTCTTCCAGCTCAGCATAAAAGTAAATGAATTCATCATCCCATAGTATCTTAACACGGGTACTGAAATAAGGTTCTTGCTTTTTCCTACCTTCAATATCTTGAAATAAATCAGTCCATGGTGCTTTTGCCCAACACTCTTCTTTGGGTAACCCATCCATTTTCATTGTTTCTGACGTTCTATTGGCGATGTATTCTTTAGGAATAATTGGTTCAAAATATTCCTGAGAAAACACCACTAAATTCAGGATGCAAATAGAAAATAAGACATGTAATTTAAACATGTCCGAAAGATAATAATTGGAATCTAATTTGTTTCCGAGTTTTTCTCTCTGATCGTCAAGATATAAAAGATAGAAGAAGTTCCAGATATCAATTCCATCTCAGCACAATAATAGGGTAAGGATAATTTGGATTCGGAAGTATAGATTTTATCAAAATTGGAAAGTGAAATAGCAATATTGTAGCCCTCATTCTTGGTAATATAAGCATTCTCGATTGTCCAGGACTTGTAAATCGTCAGCATAAAGTGGACCGTTCATAAGATAAAACTTAGTTGGTGTTTCCATTTATTAATGTTTAAATTTAATTAATTATGGAGAACAACAAAAGAAAGAAACAGACAACGGAAAACTTCATCAAAGATGTAAGAAGAAAGACAAGAAGAGTCTTTAGTTCTGAGCAGAAGATCCAGATTGTTATGGAAGCCATGAGAGCAGAACTTTCAGTGGCAGAGATTTGCAGAAAATACTCGATTGCAGATGCTCAATTCTACAAGTGGAACAAAGAGTTCCTGGAAGCCGGAAAGAAGCGTTTAGCGGGCGATACTAATCGTGAAGCCACAAGTGATGAAGTTGCAGAGCTTCGAAAAGAAAATCAACGTTTAAAAGAGATTGTAGCCGACTTGGTTCTGCGCTATGACATTGTAAAAAAAACCTTGGGCATTTTGGAATAACAGACAAGTTCAAAAGGTATATGCGTTTTACAGTATCAGAAAAGCAGGAGTTGATCAATATGGTCGTCCAATCCGATCTTGGAGTCAATCGAACACTTCGTGAAATAGGCTTGAATAAGAGCACTTTTTACAAATGGTATAAAGCTTACTCTGACTTCGGTGTTGAGGGCTTAGAACCGAGCAGTCGAAGTGCCAGGAGACAATGGAACAGTATCCCACAGGAACAAAAGAACCTGGTTGTGGAGTTGGCTTTGGAACGACCTGAGTTGTCATCGAGAGAACTGGCTTATCACCTCACGGATGAACAACAGATCTTCATCTCTGAATCCAGTGTTTATCGAATCTTGAAGAGTCGTGGTTTGATCACTTCACCTGCTCACATTTTCATATCTGCAGGCGATGAGTTTACCGATAAAACCAAGTTCGTACATCAAATGTGGCAAACGGACTTCACTTACTTTAAAATCATCGGTTGGGGCTGGTATTACTTGAGCACCGTTTTAGACGATTACAGCCGTTATATCGTCCACTGGGAGCTGTGTGCGAATATGAAATCAGAGGATGTGAAAAGAACAGTTGACAGAGCCATCAGGAAGGCAAAACTAGTTACAAAAAAACGTCCAAAACTGCTCTCCGACAATGGATCATGCTATATCGCTTCAGATCTCAAATCCTACCTTAAAGATGAAGTGGGAATGGATCAGATCCACGGTAGACCAATGCATCCACAGACGCAAGGAAAGATCGAACGTTACCACAGAACCATGAAAACGTGGTGAAACTCGATCATTATTATGCTCCGGAAGAGTTAGTGAAAGCACTCGAAAAGTTCGTTCACCGTTACAATAATGAGCGATACCATGAGTCCTTAAACAACCTTACACCAGCAGATGTGTATTATGGGCGTGGTGATCTGATTTTAAAGGAAAGAGCAAGGTTAAAAAGAGTCTCTTTGCACAATAGAAGAATGGAATATCAGCGATTTAAAATGGCTAAAAAATCAGAAAATGAGAAAAATAGTTTAGTTTTGAATTAACACGAAACCCCAACTAAGAAAAAGTCCACTTTAGTTTGAAGACTTACATTGGAAGGTTCAATCTGTTCCCATTTCCATCCAAAATCAATAGTCGGTATTCACCTACTGCTAGTGTTGAAAGATCGATCTTCGTTGAAAATCCAAGAAAACGTTCAGTATAGATTAATCTTCCAGTGAGATCATAAATTTCTACGTTTATATTCATTCCATTTTCCCATTCAATAGTGAACTCATCTCGAAAAGGATTTGGAAAAACATTGAAACTACTTTCGGTTAGATCATATAAACCGACGACTGATATAGGCGTAGTCAGCTTATTGCGTGTAGGTTGATGAAACCCCTGTGTTAAATAACTATTTTGGCCCTGATCCAGGGTTGATGTAAATGTTTCTCCAAATGTGAATTCTGAAATTATTGATGCGTTTTCAAAATTGAAACCTCCTGAGGACAGGACGCTATTTTGAATTGTAATTTGCGCATTGATTGTCGAGCTCAATCCAAATATTAATAGTATTAGGATTTTAGTTTTCATAGTAGGCCTCAATTTAGCATTTTTTTCATTAAAAATGATTTTTTTAAATTTCTAACTTAAAAAACTCAAACTCTTTTTATTTAATTTACTAACAAATTCAACTTTTTGTTGAAATGAAATTTAAACGAAGGAATTGTATATTTACCGGAATGAGATTTTCCATTTTCATCCTATTTCTGAGTAGCCTTCAAATCTTTTCACAGGAAAATAACGAAGTAAACATTGAACCTACATTGGACGAAATCCTGGGGTTTATTGATAAAAATATATCTGAAAAGCCAGTTTCTGGAGTTTACGATTTGGCCAGAAAACCGAATGGTTACTATTTGTGTGCTCAATTCTTCGATGATGAAGGGCAATTAGCAGACCTCGAATATTCGTTAATCTATAATTTCTCAACGGGAAAGCTTCAAGTACCCGTTTTTGAGAAATCCGAACAATTCGAGGAAGATGATGACCAAGGATCCCTGTCCCGTTTCGGGTCAATCTGGTCGAGACGAGAAGCAAACAAAGCGTTGTTCTATTATGGTTACCCTGAAGCAACAAAAGATGTCCGCGAATTTGTCGAAAAGAAAAAATCACCTTCTGATTATGAGCTTGAAGCCTTGGCAAGAGCTTATTCCTTTGAAGCCAATCAATACATTCATCCAGGAATGTACGGTAATTACGGCATGGTAGAGCAACCTTACCTTGATACCGGTCTCAAGAAGTTAAATGAAGAAAGAGTAAACGGCTTTCTTGAAAAGTTCCAGCGCTCCTTGGATGTATGGGAACGAATACGAAAAGAATACCCAAGTCATATCCCATCGCTTATTGTAGACCTTGATCTGAAGATCGGACATGAATATATGCACGCTTATTTTACGTTGAAATGTATTCATGAACCAGAGTTGGCCAAAAGTATGCTCGAAAAAGTAAGATATTCAGAATCGATTATAAAGTATGCCAAGCTAATGCTTGATATGTGCGAAAAAGGTGGATTTCTTTTAACCCATGGAGACTCTGATACTTATCCTATTTGGTATGTTCAGGACAAGCTGGGATATCGCAAGGATGTAGTCGTTATCAACACCTCTCTCGCTCAATTGGCATGGTATCAAGAATTTGTTTTGGATCAATATCAGGTTAGATCCAGTTTTACTTCAGACCAATTGAATGCAATTCAGCATAAATACATTGTTTTTAATGGTACTAAAGAAAGACCTTTTGATGAATGGCTCTCAATATTCGGGAGCACACAGAATTTCAGCAATCTGGAGCGGGTAATCTATATTGAAGAAAGCTGGAACTTACCTAGAGAAGGAGACACACTTTACATTCGCAATATTAACTACGTTACAGGAGCCCAGTTGTTCTATTATGATCTTTTCAGTATTTATCCGGAAGGAAAGATCTACTCATCAAATGCAATTGGGTTCACAGATCTTGGATTATACAAGACCATCATTCAAAAAGGACTTATTGTAGAGCTTTTAGGAAGTGATGACCCTAGAGATTCTGATCTTGCAGAACAACAATATCTACTCGATTTTGTAAAAAATATTCCAGAAGATTATTTCTCAGGAATGGGTGACTATGAGACTCACATGAGGGATATGGTCCTTCGAAACATGTTTTATTTGACAGATACCAACATCAAAGAAAACCAAGATCTCATCTGTAATGCCATACTTGGGGATATCGATCTTCGGACAGTAAAACCTGAGCTGGCAAATATGATCACCTATTATTTTGATCGAATCGATTTGAACAAAACGAAGCAATTCCTCAGAGATTATGAGGAACATGCAAAAAACATAATTAACAAATACCAAGATCTGAAAATCTATGATTACGATGACCTTGAGGATCTTACCGAAATTGTTAGCATCTACACGGGTGCTCCGAAGCATCTAATTTCAAAATATGAAGATGAAAAATACAAGTGGCAAGGAAGCAAAGAACTTTACAATCTTGTCAATAAAAAAATTACCGAAAACATGTTCTTAGTGAAAGGTGCCCAGATGGAACATACCAATCTCAGATTGCAGGGGTTAGCTCATGTCATGGACAACACTAAATAGTTCAAGCATTTAGCATGGTATTTGCTATTCCCTCGACTATGAAGACACTTTTCTTATTATTCACGCTGCTGGTTTTATCAAACATGAATTTGTTTTCCCAAGAAATTATTGAGCGTATTTATGAACCTGAAAAAGAGAGGAAATTAGAAGAAACACCTTCACCTGCCCCTCCTTTACATGAAGAAACTATTTATCCTCCTGATACAAGTTTGATTGTCGATTTTCCGGATTCATTGGCGGAGTTCCCTGGGGGATACACATCATTAATGGATTTCGTGAAAAAAAACTTCAAAATGCCCGATGAATTGAAGGACACTAACATTCAAGGGAAGGTCTATGTTCGTTTTATTATAGAACGAAATGGATCAGTGTCCTATCCAGAAATTCTTAGAGGATTGCATCCACTCATTGACAATGAGGTTAAACGATTAGTTCTTTCTTTTCCGAAATGGAAACCAGCGAAATCAAATGATCAAATAGTCCGCTCAAAGATTGCAATTCCTGTTCGGGTTGGTCCTTAATAAACATTTTGCAACGTGTTAATCTGAATTTTTATTCGTTCACTGAACACATTTCTGTTTCATTGAAATATTCGATAAAATTTATAGTCTTATAGATAAATTCGATGAACATTGATTTTCTATTCAATATACTTTTGACCGAAGAACTCAATAATTACAATGACATGAAAAGGATAATCTTATTTTTTGCTTTAGTCTTTACCTTACCTACAATTGCTCAAAAAAAGAAATCAGGTGATATGGGTAAGTGCCCTGTTCATCATGGAAACTCAGCACAAGAGATGAGCTCAACGGATACAATAAAATACACCGAATCAACCTCAAACAGTGATTGGTGGCCAAATCAGCTGAACTTGAGTGTGCTCCGACAGCAATCAGATTTGTCTAATCCAATGGGACCTGAATTTGATTACAAGGAAGCATTTGAATCCTTAGATTACGATGCTCTAAAAAAAGACATCGTAGAACTCATGACACAATCCCAGGATTGGTGGCCCGCAGATTTCGGAAACTATGGTCCTTTGTTCATCAGAATGGCATGGCACAGCGCCGGTACATACAGAACTGGTGACGGAAGAGGCGGAGCCTCTGCGGGTCAGCAGCGCTTTGCACCCCTCAATAGTTGGCCAGATAATGCCAACCTGGATAAAGCGAGAAGATTACTTTGGCCGATCAAGCAAAAGTATGGAGCAAGTATTTCATGGGCGGACCTTATGGTTTTAACCGGAAATGTAGCATTGGAAACCATGGGATTCAAAACATTTGGTTTCGCTGGTGGTCGTGAAGACGTCTGGGAACCGGAAATGGATGTTTACTGGGGATCGGAGAAAAAATGGTTAGAAGAAAAAAGATATACCGACGGTAGAAAGCTCGAGAATCCATTGGCCGCAGTTCAAATGGGATTGATCTATGTTAATCCTGAAGGACCAAATGGAAATCCTGATCCGAAACTTGCCGCATTCGATATTCGAGAAACATTCGGTCGAATGGGAATGAATGATGAAGAAACAGTTGCCCTAATCGCCGGAGGCCACTCTTTTGGTAAAACACATGGTGCTGGACCTGCAACTCATGTTGGAAAAGAACCGGAAGCTGCTCAAATTGAGGAGCAAGGCCTTGGCTGGACCAGCTCCTACAAATCTGGTAAAGGGAAAGATGCAATCACTTCAGGTCTAGAAGTTACCTGGACATCAACCCCAGCTCAATGGAGTCATGATTTCTTTAAGATTCTATTCAAATACGAATGGGAATTAACAAAAAGTCCAGCAGGGGCTCATCAATGGGTAGCCAAAGATGCTGAAGAATTTATTCCTGATGCATTTGATCCGAGTATACGACATAAGCCCACAATGCTTACTACAGATCTATCCCTGCGTATGGATCCAGTCTATGAAAAGATCTCACGAAATTTCATGGAACATCCAGAAGCATTTGATGATGCTTTTGCACGAGCATGGTTCAAGCTTACACACAGAGATATGGGACCAAACACACGTTACCTTGGACCAGAGGCACCGAAGGAAGATTTGATCTGGCAAGACCCAATAACTGCAGTAAATCATCCTTTAGTGAATGAAAAACAGATCGAAGAGCTTAAAACAATGATACTTAGTTCAGGTCTAACAATCAGCGAGTTGACGGAAACAGCGTGGGCTTCGGCTTCAACATTCAGAGGATCTGATTTCAGAGGTGGAGCAAATGGAGCACGAATTCGTCTTGAACCACAGAGAAGCTGGGAGGTAAACAACCCAAAGCAATTGAATAAAGTACTCAGCACTCTTGAAAAGGTGCAGACAGAATTTCACAAGAAGTCAGGTTCAACAAAGATCTCCATGGCAGATTTGATTGTACTTGGAGGCTGTACAGCAATAGAAAAAGCAGCGGCGAATGGAGGACATAAAGTTTCTGTTTCTTTCACTCCAGGAAGAATGGATGCAACACAAGATCAAACAGATGTTCAATCCTTCTCATTTCTTGAACCAATGGCTGATGGGTTTAGAAACTACCTGAAAACTCGTTACAAGCTAACGACTGAAGAGCTTTTGGTAGATAAAGCACAACTATTAACGCTAACTGCTCCTGAAATGACTGTTCTTGTTGGTGGAATGAGAGCCCTAAATACAAATTACGACGACTCAAAGCAAGGGGTTTTCACTGCTCAGAAAGATGTTCTTTCTAATGACTTTTTTGTAAACCTTCTTGACATGAACACAGTTTGGAAATCGGCTTCATCCGATCAGGAAGTTTTCGAAGGAAGAGACAGAGTAACAGGTGAAGTGAAGTATACAGCAACTAGAGCTGACCTCATCTTTGGATCCAACTCGGAGTTAAGAGCACTGGCAGAGGTTTATGCCAGTGGAGATGCTAAAACTAAGTTCATCAATGATTTCGTTTCGGCATGGGTAAAGGTCATGAACCTTGACCGTTACGATTTGAAATAAGATCGAACAGAACAATATAAGAAAAAGCCGATCGACGATCGGCTTTTTCTTTACTACCTATTTTAGTATTGATAGAAGTTGATATTTATCATCTATTTTCTCCAGTTCCAGGGTTAACTTCCCAGGTACAGAAATATGTCTGGTCTCTTCGATGATCGCTTCGTCAATTCCCACTTCATTCGGAATCCATTTCGTATGCTTTGTTACAGTCAATGAAGTAAGATCTCCTGCCCAATCAAGACAAGCTCTAGTGATTTCTTTATCAATGTTCAATTTCCCTTTTTTATCAAAGAACTGCGTATGCTCTACCCCCACAAGTTTTTTCAATGCTTCTGCATCTGAAAGCCGAATTGCAGCAATGACTCCTTTTACATATGCATCGGCAAAATGAGCATCTGCCCTAGACAGATAGTAGTTCATCAGATCGATCTGGGTTCCATTGATGACAACAGTTTTCAACTCAAGTAGACCATCTATTTCTATGCTGATCGGATTGATAACTTCAGCTAATGGAACAATAAAATACGTGCTATCTCCATCGAAATGCCCAGTCCCCACCTGTTTCATCTTGAACGTGGTTGTATTCGACCCTGGTTCTCCGTAATACACTCGATCAAACAAGCTTGAAGGTGCAACCGACGCTTTTATGATATGTTTACCGGGAACAGCAATTTTAAATTGTTTCAAAGCAAATTGTCTTGCTTCAAGAGCAATCGGCACATTAAATGCCCCTTGACTCGCAGGTAAAACAACCGGTGAATTTAGGAACTGTTCCTCTGAAATTGGTCTGTACAACAATTGCTGAGAATCATGATCCGGAAAGTGGGAACCAATCATAACCTTTGGATCAACATCGATCCATCGCTGGTCAATAGTTGATCCTTGATCAGACCAAGTGACATCAAATAAATGCTTCTCACCCTCATATTCAACAATATTCCAAGCATGATAACCTCCCAGGTTCAACAGATCCGCAAATCCATCTTTGGTGTATCCTTTGACCGTTTCTACTTTTAATCCAGACAGAAAACAAAGTGATTCAAATACATTGGCATATCCTTCGCACACGGCTACTCTTTTCCTACCTGCAATAATTGACTTGATGTCCGACTGATCATTCGCATACCGGGAGGACTTTAGTCCCTCGTGATCATATTCGATGCTCTTCACAACAAACTCTGTAATTGCCAGACTTTTTTGTTTTTCTGACGTTTTCCCGATCAACAAGAAATCAATTAATCTTTTCAGATCAAGTTCTCCTGCAGACTCTTTATTGAAGACCACTTCATCTGAATTGATCGCAATAAAAAATGGTTTAGTAAACTGTGTTTCACGAGTGATTTTGTAGAGCTCATTTTCTTTACGGATGAGCATGTCAGCTAGTGAGGAATAGAGCTTCCCATTGTATAAAAAAGTTCCATATTTGAATTTTCCAGAGAACTCTTTCTGATCCGGAATTTGAAAAATGATCCTTCCCTTTTTAACAGTGAAGACTCCGAGATTGCGCAATACTTCCTCGTGTTGACTCCCTTTTTGAACAAACCTAAGATGTTCATAGCTACCATCGTCATACAATCGCAGTAACTCTGTCGATTTAGATGTCGCTTCGATCTTAAAAACTTTTTCCAGGACCGCATCAGAATATACCCAATGCTTCTTCTCTTTTGCGTTCAGTGTTGTTCCGATAATCAACAACGCCAATAACATGATCGTTCTTTTCATACTTATTGTTTTTGGGGGTTAAAATGTACGACTACGTCATAGGCCACAGGTTTTTATTTATTAACGAGCAACCTTTTTAATTGTAACATATCAGTGTATTATTTTCATGAATTTGCATACTTAATTTTTCCTACTTTTGACCATTATTTGAACAAGTGAAAAAAAATCTAATAGCTTCCTTTCTACTCATTTTCATCCTTTTAGGATGTCAAATTGTAAAGCGTCAGCATCTTCCCGGTTATCACATTGAATGGAACCACAAGATCAAACCTGGCGAGAAGGAGCTGAAGGATGAGAAAAGAAGTAAGACTTACAATGCTGAAGACCTAACAATAGATTCGGTTCTGACCAAAAAATATCGATCAACGTACACGGAGATCCTGCAATCATATGAGACAGAAGTGGTCGATCGAGCTTCTTCTATTGAGGAAAAAATACTAATTCCCAAATTCGAAAAACTCAGTAGAAAGGCCTCCGAAAAAAGAGCAGAAAAACAGAAGAAAGAGAACAAATCAATTGAAAAGACAAAGAAGAAATCCATTCTTAGTTTCATTTATACTGTAGACAGCGAAACATTGAGGGTTATTGGCTTAATACTGCTGATTTTTGGAGGCACGTTAGTTATCATATCACTGATCTATTGGGCGGGAGCATTCAATGGTAATAGCTCTACAAGCTCAGGTAGCAGTTCAAGCAGCAGTTCCTCTGGGAATTTTTTCAATAGTCTCTTTGCGAATAATACCGGAGCGGGATGTCTTACAGCCTTGATCATTCTTATCGTTTTCATTTTGATTGTTTGGCTGTTTTACCTTTTGATCAAATTCGTTCTAGGAGGACCTTTAGTAGGCACTATTGTAGGAGGTTCATTGGTGGTGCTTGGACTTCTATTCCTTTATTGGGCTTACCGAAGAGGTTAACTATCTGGTTTCTGCACATTAAAAGCAGATTTTCTTATTCAAATTTTCAAAATATTCATTGAAAAATGACTTTTGATTAATCAATTCAGTGATTCGTCAATTTATGCAATTGTTTTACGTTTAGAAATCTATATTTATTCCATCTAACTATAAACCTACACATGAAAAACTTGCAATATTTACTTTCGGGTGGCCTTGTACTTTTTTCGTCTTCATTATTTGCACAAATCGTATATTCAGATGGTGCTCTTCTGAGTTTTAAAGCTGGATCTATTGTCCACTGTAATGGTGGAGCGCACTTAAACAACAGTACGTTGCTAACCAATGATGGTGATTTTACGATTTCAAAAAATTCTAGTTTAACACTTGCTGGAACTTTATTTTTAGGACCCAATAGTATTTCTTCCGGAAATGGTGATTATCGCGTGGAACAGGACTGGATCAATGATGGTCAATTCAATGGAGACAACAGCAGAGTACATTTATACGGCAACACTGAGCAATTCATAACTTCCAACACGAGTGTGATCACTGTTTTCAACGATCTGATCCTTACGGGAATTGGGACTGGAGTAAATCGTCGAAAAACACTTGACAATGTACATTCAGCAGTCGGAAATAATGGGAAGTTTACCATCAACGATCGTGAGTTATATACCCAAGGAAATAATGTGTATGTATATAACACGTCATTAAATGCCATAACCAATTCGACTGCATTTGGACAAGAGGGATTTGTGAGTAGCGATGTACCTGGTTATCTGTACCGTAATACAGCTGCGAATGGAAGTTACCTCTTCCCGGTCGGTTCAAGTAATGGCACATTAAGATATCGACCAGTTGAAATTACACCAGGAACGGCGAATCCCGGAGAAAATGGTTGTCGACTGAATAACTATCTTGCCGACGTTGATGGCTACAATTTGGCTCAAAAAGAATCAACCATAGACCTAGCTAATACGAACTTTTACCATTCGATCGTTCGATCTGCAGGAAATAACAATGCAGACATTGCTATTTCATATTTACCATCCGCAGACGGAAATTGGGATGGAATTGCGAACTGGAATAACAGTGGTTCTCAATGGAGTGCTTTAAGTATTATTAGTATAGGAGCGCTTGGTTCATATTCACAATTGCAGAGATCGGCTTGGGATTTCTCTTTGGATCAGCCTTACATCCTGACTACTCCACTTGAAGAAATAACTATCCCTACAGCATTCACGCCTAATAGTGACGGAGTTCATGACACCTGGGAAATCTTTAATCTTGATGAGGCATATCCTAAAAACATTGTACGAATCTACAACCGATGGGGAGGTCTTTTATATGAGCACGATTCATCCGTTGACGGTCCGTACAATTTAAACGCCTGGAAAGGGGACTATAATGGTGAACAGATGCCGGTAGCCTCTTACTATTTTATCATCGAAATGAACGATCCAAATGAAAGGGTTGAGTCAGGCACGATTAGTATTTTATTAGAAAAATAAATTTTAAGCCAAACCAAATAACCATGAAAACCAATCTACTTTTAACTTCATTAACGGCTTTGATGTTATCGCCAGTTTTGACATTTGGTCAGAACAATGTAGGGATAGGAACTAATACTCCAGACCCTTCAGCAGTAGTTGATATGACGGCGACAGATAAAGGAATGTTAGTACCACGTGTCACCACAGTCCAAAGAACAGGAATCACTGCTCCTGCTGAGGGATTGTTAGTTTATGATACCGATTTTGAATGTTTCTTTTATTACAAACTGTCCACAGGGTGGGTAAACCTTTGTGATGGTATAATTGGACCTTCGGGACCAACCGGACCAGCAGGGGCTGATGGGGCTACAGGACCCCAAGGACCTATTGGATTAACTGGGGCAACGGGACCAGCAGGACCAGCGGGACCAGCAGGAGCAAATGGTGTTGATGGAGCTACGGGACCCCAAGGACCTACTGGATTAACTGGGGCAACGGGACCAGCAGGACCAGCAGGAGCAAATGGTGTTGATGGAGCTACAGGACCCCAAGGACCTATTGGATTAACGGGGGCAACGGGACCAGCAGGACCAGCAGGACCGACATGGAATATTGTTTCTGATAACTTTAATTCAACTGGTAACTTGGTAATTGCGACTGATCAACCCTCTTCAATCACTTCTACAAATGCAGCATGGCTCTGTGCTGTCTCAGCAGCTACGACAAATGCAAATACAGGACTACGATACATTGGAACCTCCACAAATCAGCATATGGATTTTTCAACAAATAGTATTACAAGAGGACGTTTGAGTAACCTTGGTGAATTTTTTATAGGCACTACTAATACAATTTTAGCTGGAGACTTGATGAACGGTGTAGGTAATGTTACTTTTCCTTGGGCTGTAAATGGTTACACCAATTTTAATGGAGGCGGTACATACGGTTCAGTAAATGGAGGTGCAACTGTTTTTGGTGGTGTTCAAGGAGAATATCTCGGTACAAATATCGGAGGTGCAGGAGTCAGAGGAATAAGCTCGAATAGTTCTAATGGAGTGAATGGCCAAGAGGTTTCATATATTGGTTGGGGTGTGCGCGCCGATGGGGATATCGGTACTACGGGAAATTTCTTCTTAATCTCTGATGGTAGACTTAAAAAAAATATTACTCCTATCAGCAGTGCGTTGGACAAAATTTTAAGATTGAAGGGGGTAGAATATGACTACGACACTGAAAAGTACAATAAGTATACTTTAAATCCCAGACATCAAGTTGGATTTATTGCCCAAGAAATTGAGCAAATTATCCCAGAAGCAGTTACTGAAAAAATGCTTACTACCACAAACTTAAGTCGACGTGATGGTGGAGAAGATATTGAGGAAATGAAGATTAAAGTTGTAAATGTAGATGCAGTTATTCCAGTTTTAGTTGAGGCAATCAAAGAACAACAGAAACTGATTGAAGATTTACAGAAAAGAATAATCCAGTTAGAGGAGAAATAATTTTACTCTAATATGCAAAGAAGCGACTTTGGTCGCTTTTTTTATTTGATTTTATTCTCAAAATTCACCAATCCATTGAAAACCATATCTAGGATTTCATTGATTGAAAGTGCATCTGTATTCGTCACTTTTACTCCCCCTAAATTATATTCTAGGCTAGAAATACTATCAAACCCACCCGTTCTTTTTCTTTTCCTGAATTTGACTCTCCGATCAATTCCATAAGCTTTCATCTTAACTCGAACATATGGCTTAAGTCTATTGTAACTTGCAAACTCATTCCCAATACCAAATGTTTTATTTAAGCCAACATGTATTTTAAATTTAACATAGTATTCTTTGTATTCCGTTTTCATTGCCTTTCGTTTTGACCCTCGCGGCAAACCTCCAACACGCTCTGAAGTTGCATTAGTTCTAAGCTGCTTTCCTTTTCCATTAAGGGAATAAATAAACATTGCATCCGTTTGTAGCTCTTTTTCAACGATGTTTTTAATTTCCAATAAAACAGAATCATAGAGGTTTTCAGGAATCTCCAAACGGTTTAATCCATTATTCCTTATTACTCCATCTGTATTCTCAAAAACAAATCGATTCGTCAATCTTTTATCAACGAACCACTTCACTTTATAGATCCCTGCATTACCTTGAGCGAGCAATTGAACCGAGACTAAAAGAAAGATCAAGCAAATAAAATTTTTCATATCGACGATTTTAGAATTATCGATTTTTTCAAAAATCATGCCCACAATTAAAAAAAGAAGTTGTCTTGAACAAATCGAATCAACAAATGTTTAATTGATATCGATACTCATCGGTGGTAGTAGTTAGGTTAGGTTAGGTTTAAATTAGGTCCTGTAACTCGGGACCTTTTTTATTTACATTACCCCCGTTGCTTTGTTTTCTTTGATCAGTACCTCCATTTGTTTGCCAGAGAAACAAGAGATAGCATTACTGGTACTTCAATCAACACTCCAACCACTGTTGCCAATGATGCGCCAGAATCCAAACCAAAAATGGAAATCGCGACCGCGACCGCCAACTCGAAGAAATTACTTGCACCTATCATCGCTGAAGGGGCACAAATGTTATGTTTCAGATTTAAGATTTTACCGGTAAACCAGCTCAAGAAGAATATGAAATAGGTTTGTAGAGTCAGGGGTATCGCAATTAGTAAAATAGCCACCGGTTTGTCAATGATCGTTTGTCCCTGAAAGGCGAAGATCAAAACTAATGTCAACAACAACGCTGCGATAGAAATAGGTTTTAATCTTCTCAGAAATTGATTTTCAAACCAATCCTGACCTTTGCTTTTGATCAAAACCCGATTTGTAATATATCCAGCCACCAAAGGAATAACCACAAATACGATTACTGATGTCACCAGGGTTTTGTAAGGAATTCCAATCACTTCACCTTGTCCGTTAAGAAAGCTGATATCGAACCAGGAGAACAAAAGACCTACAATAGGCACGAATGCGACTAATAGGATCAAGTCATTCACGGAAACCTGCACAAGGGTGTAATTTGCATCTCCTTTTGTAAGGTATGACCACACAAACACCATTGCTGTGCAAGGGGCTGCCCCCAAAAGTATTGCTCCGGCTAGGTATTGCTCTGCATCTTCAGGCGTTAACCAGGCCTGATACAACTTATAAAAGAAAACATATGCGAACAAAGCCATTGTAAATGGCTTGATCAACCAATTGACGATTACGGTCAAGCCCAAACCTTTCCAATTTCTTGATACATATTTCAGGGACGAAAAGTCGATCTGAACCATCATTGGATAGATCATCAACCAAACAAGAATAGAAACAGGAACATTCACTGTTGAAATATTCCAGTCGCTGAGGACACTGATGCTATCTCCCGAAATATATCCAACACCTATGCCCGCAGCGATACATAAAAGCACCCAAACCGTAAGGTATTTTTCAAAAAAACCAATTTTAGCTTCTTCACTCATGATCATTTAATTTTTGAGAATACATAAAATAATTCCGTTGCGATCTCAAATGAGCGATAATCGTAGAACGTCACCTCTAATGGAGAATCATCATAATACTTGGGATCCTTATACCGAATCGGTATTCGCTGTTCACAGCCTACTACGACTGGACAATCTTCATCTGCATGTGAACAAGTCATTACAGCAGCGAAACCCGAAGATGGATTTTTAGGATCATCATATAATTTGGAGTACATTTCGAAGGGAGCTTCACCCTCTACCCATTGAACAGAATACATCGGATTATCCTCTCCTTTTTTTGAGACTTGAAATCCAAATCTTTCCAATGAAGCGACTGCCCTTTCGTTAAATGCAGTGACCTCTACTCCTCCACTATATGAAGACACAGGTATCTTGAAATAATACGAAGCAACTTGAGCCCAAAGTTGTGACAATTGACTTCTTCTGGAATTATGTGTACAAATAAAATTCAGGAGGATTGGTGACCGGGTATCCTTCTTTTTTTGAATGAAATCGATCAATTCCTGAAGCACTGCTTTTCGATCTGAACCAATGGAATTAAAATCCATTTTATCAATAACCGCATTAATTTTTGGATACATATTCAACATATTAGCAACATCCAGACCCCGGAGTACAACACGAACTTTTTTGTGACGAAAGTGAGGACAGAGAAACTTTGATCTTTTCGGCTGGGATCCCGCATTTATCTTTCGCAAGACAATCCGTCGTTAATGAAGTCAAAAGGAACTTATTTCCTTCCACCTCTAATCCATATTTGCCAATTGTTTCTCCCTGATATTCTACTTCGATCTCCTCATCAGTCAATCCCAGTTTATTTTCAGATAGCTCGATAATGGAAATCAGTTTTTCAGAATGCAATCGATGATCATAATCATTCGCCTCCCAAAGCTGAAAATTGACCATTTTTTCATGCCGTATTGTACCACCACAATCAATGAAGTTTTTACTTACACTTCCTACTTCAGTAACATGGAAATGCGCTGGCACCAATTGTCCATTTGGCAACTGAAAACTAATCGTTTCCATTTCCTTTAATAATGCTTTAAATACACTCAGTTTCATATCTATTAAATTTATTGATCTCAGTAAAAACTGTCTTTTTTCAGCAGCAATCGGCTCCAGAACAGCATGGATGCTGATCGAAAAACTGAAGAAAGATCTCCTTGATTTCGATCCATTTTTCTTGGTTTATGCAATAATTCATGGATGCACCTTCTACGGTACCTTTTATTATCCCTACGGCCTTCAATTCTTTCAAGTGCTGACTTATGGTTGCCTGCGCTAATCCAAGCTCATTGACAAGGCTGGAATTAATGCACTCATTACTTTTTAAAAGATGCTGAAGTATGGCGACACGAGCAGGGTGAGAAAATACTTTTCCTAATTGTGCAAAAGAGTTTTGTTCCTCTGTAAAAAGATCTGATTTAGTCACCCCCATATATCATCGCAATATTACGATAATACTTTTATATGGCAAGAAACAGATCGATTTAATTATAAAAACAAAACCCCTAAGACATTGATACATCTTAGGGGCTTCTAATCCTCCAGCCATAGAGGCTTCTCTTTTTGCTTTTAACAGTTGCGGTCTGGACGGGACTCGAACCCGCGACCCCATGCGTGACAGGCATGTATTCTAACCAACTGAACTACCAAACCAATTTTCTTCGTATCCCTATCAGCGAAAGCTGAATTCAGAAATTGTGTAATGCTTTTCGTTAAAAGCGGTTACAAAAGTAAGACTTAATTTTAATATTGCAATATTCACCCCGCATTTTTTATAAAAATCTGATAAAACATCCCCAAATTCATCCCCTTCCTTTTTTACATTGTATTTATCACTCTTTGATAACTGTTTGAAGCTCATTAAAATCTAGTCCTGAAACATGTAAAAAGTATATTCCTTTATCCTTTGGAAGTTCGAATGAAAAATAAACGTTTTCTGTTAAATCAATTTCTTCAATGAAACGTCCGATTGCATCATAAATCAATAATCTTTCAATCTTCGACTTTTCATCTACGCGCACTGTCACTTCTCCTTTAGAAGGATTTGGATAAATCTTTAATTGCTCATCGAAATCATTCGTTAAACTGATCGTTTCGAGTACCTCCTGCTCCCCATTGACACTTATTTTCACCAGGCGATAATAGGTTGTCCCTCCGCCTATCGCATTATCCGTATAAGCGTAATTATTGACTTCCTGACTTCCTGTATTGGCAAACACCTCCACCAATTCAGTCCAATCGTTTCCGTCAAAAGAGCGGACAAGTTTATAAGATGCGGTATTAAATTCTGATGCCGTTTCCCATAACAGTATATTCGCATGGTCCGTTGGATATCCTTTGAAATCCAATAACTCTACAGGTAAAGGCGCATAAGTGCAAATTTCATTCGCCAGAATGCAATTTTCAGGACTGACCATCCCTACATCATTTCCGGAAGTGCAATACGTGATTAATGGATCCCAGATCCCATAATTTTTAATATTTCCAAGTGAAGAATTGACCGTACCTCCTCCTGTAAATGTTCCAGTGCTTTCATTAAGAACATTCCCCTTATCAAAGGAAATGCAGCAAATAGAACAAATACTGGTGTAGCCTTCATTTTTAAAGTTCCCCATTTGAAAATGGATTCTAGAATTATCGGATATAATGAATGAGCCAGTAGGATAGATCTGAATATTTCCATTGATCACCGTCACGTTCGAAAAGGTTGCTAGAAAGGACCCATATATATCCATACTTGAACTTATGATCAAAGAACTGTTTTCAATGCTAAAACTACCCCCAGGAGCAATATTTAATTTTCGAAGATTCACCGAACCATGGGATAATACGATCGAATTATCAATGGTCAGATCAAACGAACTATTGGACAGACTTCCTCCGTTATGAATTTGGATCTTACTTAAAGAGGCAGCGGTAAGATTCGCTGTCAAATTGATGGTGTGATCAATGATCAGGGAATCAGCGATCAAGTTGTTTCCTGGAAAACAACCGCAAGGTGTCACTCCGTCCAATGACCAAACGTCCGCGGTATTATTGAAGTTTCCAGAATTCAACGTGTAATATTTTTGTCCAAGAGAGACAAACGAGCAGAAAAGAATTAAGATTAATTCAAGTAGTATTTTTTGCATGATCCAGTGTTTTGTGTAGGTAATTGATCCGAAGACCTTTACACGAAACTACATGCGTATCGCACTCAGAAAAAATTAATTCAGCTAAAGACTACTTACTTTCAGCTGATGATATTTTTTCAAATACTTCATTTGCATATTTTAATAATAGACACTCATGTTTTGCGTTATTTATATCTAGTGTAACTAAACTCTCAAATTTACCTATACCATGTTCAATATGAACAACAGCATCTCCGGGCATAATACTTGATACCTCTCTTAAAAAATTCTCAGCCTTCCTGATAACTCTTGGCCTATAAAATTTTTCTCCAAAAATATCTTGTTCTGAGATAAAAGCATATTTTTCAATTAAAAAGCCTGAATTTAAATTCAATATAACGGTATATACTGAAGAATTAAGATTATTTGTATTAAATTCATCCTGCTTGAGTGAGCTGGTATTAATATTATAATTATTTAATATCTTTGTTATTCTGTCCTCTGATCCAGGGCTAGAACAAGCAATAATTATAACTTTATTGTCTGAGAGGTAATTATCTATATCACTCTTTAAACTCTGATAGCTATCCGAGTTATATTTCTTGCTATCTTTCCCAAAATACTTATTCGACATTTTGCCATTAAAATTTATTCCCGAAGGCTTTTTAAAGGGGCTAATTTCTAAAGTATTACTTTCAGATAAGTTTTCTAAAAAAGTTTCCTTATCTTGATATAATTGATCTGGTTTGAGTGAAAAATACTTATTTTCTGTCTTGGATAACTTATTATTATCGTATTCATTTCTAGAATTATAATGATCATTAACGGTTTCTAAAAAATTTTCTAAAGAGTCTTTATATGATGAATCCAATATAATAATAGGATTTTTTAGATAATCAAAAATAGTACCCGTTTGATTGTAAAAAAATGGAATCCAATGTTCCATTCCTGGATATGTAATTCCTTCTGAAACACTCTCATAAAGCTTTACTTTTTCTTTTTGACTTCCAAAGG
>CALCCB010000130.1 GCA_937899625.1 uncultured Bacteroidota bacterium | reverse complement strand
ATTTCCAGCTCCTCTGATGTCCAGATCTTTCATGGCAATATTGAACCCGGATCCCAAATCAGAAAATTGAACCAGGGCCTCGAGACGTTTTCTGGCTTCAGAGGTAAGGATCCCAAATTTAGGTGCGATCAGATAACAGAATCCCTTCTTGTTGCTTCGTCCTACTCTTCCTCTGAGCTGATGGAGATCACTCAAGCCAAAATTGTGCGCATCATTGATGATAATCGTGTTCGCATTTGAGATATCAATACCGGATTCAATGATCGTTGTCGCCAGTAGCACATCGTATTCTCCATTGATGAAATCTGCCATGATCTGTTCCAGTTGCTTGCCATCCATTTGTCCATGACCAACGGCTACTCGTACTCCAGGACAAAGCCGCTGAATCATGCCCGAGATCTCCTTGATATTTGCCAGTCGATTATGCACAAAGAACACCTGTCCACCGCGGCTAACCTCATAGGCAATAGCATCTCTGATGGCCTCTTCATTGAACTGGATGATCTCTGTTAATACCGGTTGACGATTTGGAGGAGGTGTATTAATGATGCTCAAATCCCTTGCACCCATTAAAGAAAACTGAAGCGTTCTTGGAATCGGTGTCGCGGTTAATGTCAGGGTATCAACCGTCGCTCGAAGCGTTTTTAGTTTTTCTTTTACCCCCACGCCGAACTTCTGTTCTTCATCGATGATCATCAAGCCAAGGTCTTTGAATTTTACCCGATCCGCTGCAATTGCATGAGTCCCTATCAAAATATCGATCTCCCCTTTGGCCAGCTTCTTCAGTGTTTCAGTTGTGTCTTTTGCCGATTTGAAGCGATTGATATAGTCGACAGTCACAGGAAACTCTTTTAAGCGCTCACTAAAACTGCGATAGTGCTGCATGGACAATATGGTCGTCGGCACAAGAACCGCTACCTGCTTGCCATCCGTGGCTGCTTTAAATGCAGCTCGAACTGCCACTTCTGTTTTTCCAAAGCCTACATCACCGCAGATCAGACGATCCATTGGAGTTGGAGATTCCATGTCTTTTTTGATCGCCTCGGTCGCTTTGAATTGATCGGGCGTGTCTTCATACATGAAAGAAGCTTCCAGCTCATTCTGCAAGTATGAATCTTTATTAAAGGCAAAACCGGGTTTGCTTTTTCGCTTCGCATATAGCTGAATCAGATCAAATGCAAGCTCCTTGATCTTTTTCTTGGTCTTGTTCTTCAGGTTTGACCATGCCTGAGTTCCTAGCTTGTTTACTTTTGGAGCGGTCCCTTCTTTACCGGTAAATTTAGAGATGCGATGCAGTGAGTGAATTCCCACATAAAGCACATCTCCATCCTTATAGACCAATCGGATCGCTTCCTGAGGTTTCCCATTTACGTCAATCGTTTCCAGACCGGAAAATTGTCCAACCCCGTGGTCGATATGTGTCACATAATCTCCTTTCTGAAGATTGTAGATCTCCTTTAAGGTAAGGGCTTGTTTCGCTTGTCTGAATCCTTCTTTTAGCCTGAAGCGATGATATCGCTCAAACAGCTGATGATCAGTATAACAGACCATTTTCAATCCCGGAGCAATAAATCCTTCATGGAGCGCAACGTGAACGGGCTGAAAATTTACTTCTCCGCCTATGTCTTCAAAGATCTGGTAGAGTCGGTCGATCTGTCTCGGTTGATTGGAAAAGATCAGATTGGTAAAACCCGCTTTTTCTCTTTCGATCAGATCAGCTCTTAAAAGATCAAAGTTCTTATTGAAGCTTGGCTGAGGAATAAAGTCAAAAGAATAAGATTTGTCTGCCTTGAAATGAAATTCAGGGCCCCATTCGATCAGCTTGTACTCCTGTAGCATTTTGAAGGCCGCAGTCGGATGAAGGTAAAGATCAGATGGTAGACTTCGTTTAACAGTATCTGAAAGATTAGAATGGATCTTGACTGCTTTTTCGTATTCCTTTTCAAGCGTTTGTAAAAGCTGGTCGACCGATGAGATCCAAACTGTGGCGTCTTTTCCAATAAAGTCAAAAAAGCTTCCGTTTTCTTCAAGCGTCAGCTGACCTTGTACATTCGGTATGACATTGAAATGTTTATGAGTGCTTACGGACAGCTGAGACGACGGGTCAAATGTTCGGATACTTTCAGCCTCATCTCCAAAAAACTCAATTCGAAAAGGATCGTCATTCGCAAAAGAATAGACATCTACAATTCCACCTCTGATCGAAAACTGTCCGGGTTCATATACAAAGTCGACTCTATCAAAATGATATTCTAGTAAAAGTTCATTGATAAAATCGATCGAATACGTTTTCCCCACTTCGATCCGCAAAGTGTTTTGTGCGAGTTTCTTTTGAGTCGGTACATGTTCGAAAAGCGCCTGAGGATACGTTACGATCCAGACATTCTTCCCATTGTTAATTCGCTCAAGAACTTCCGCCCTAGAAACCACATTGGCATTGTCCGTTTCTTCAAGTTGATAGGGAACCCTGTAGGATGCTGGATAAAACGCGACCCTTTTGTCATCCGGATACATGGATTCAAGGTCATTCAGGAAATACGCAGCCTCCTCTTTATCTGAAAGAATAAATAAATGATGCCCTGGAATTTGTTCTGAAAGTGCCTGAGCGCATAATGCTCTCGATGAACCTACAAGACCTTTCCAGTGAATTCGTTTTATAGCACTTCCCAGATCATGAGCGGATTTATCGATCTGATCAAGGCGGGAAAATGCAGTACGAAATTCTTTAATGTCCATTTTACTGCATGAGGCTCATCGCCTTTTCGACCATTTTTTTAGATCCAACAAAGAAAGGAACACGCTGATGCAATCTTTCCGGTTTAATGGTTAGAATTCTATCAAATCCGGTAGTCGCAAGACCACCTGCCTGTTCAGCAATGAAAGCCAGTGGATTACACTCGTATAAAAGCCTTAGTTTTCCTTCAGGTGAGGTTGTAGTTCCCGGATAAATGTAAATTCCTCCCTTGATCATGTTACGGTGAAAATCCGCAACCAATGATCCGATGTATCTTCCTGAATAAGGCGCTCCTTTGTCATTCTCAAAACTTTGACAATACTTCACGTAGTCTTTAATTCCTGGATTACAGATATCTATATTCCCTTCGTTCATCGCATAGATCCTTCCGGTCTCAGGCATTTTCATGTTTGGGTGCGATAGACAGAACTCCCCGATGCTCGGATCAAGTGTAAATCCGTTCACTCCGCAGCCGGTCGTATACACCAACATGGTTGATGAGCCATAAAGCACATACCCAGCAGCGATCTGCTTGTCACCAGCTTGCAACATGTCTTCCAATGTCGCTTCAGATCCAAGATCAGATGTTCTTCTATAGATCGAAAAGATGGTACCGATTGAAACATTCACGTCGATATTTGAAGATCCGTCAAGAGGATCGAACAGGACAACATATTTGCCCTTTTTTGCAGCCTCTGAAGTGAATGCGACATAATCATCGTTCTCCTCGGATGCAATACCACACACCTCTCCGCCGTTTTCAAACGCTTTGATAAATTGTTCGTCGGCAACAACGTCCAGTTTTTGTTGTTCTTCACCCTGAACATTTGTGTTTCCATGAGCCCCAAGGATATGATCTACCAATCCTGCTTTTCTTACATCGCGGCTAACGATCTTCGCTGCAACAGCAATATCACTTAGTAATCTGGAAAGTTCTCCTGATGCAAATGGGAATTCTGCCTGACGGTCAAGAATAAACTCGTTGAGGGTAACAACTTTGGACATGCGATTTATTTTTGAGGTTCAAATATCGGGATAATCCTCCAAAAAATAGAAATAAAAAAGGGTTGTTGACCAGATCAACAACCCTAGCTCGTGCTAGACGAATATTATTTAAGTGTCCCTTCGTTTTTAGCTTTGTCGTTAAATTTCTTCTGTAAGTTCAACCAATAGAACAAACCGATAAAACCAAGTAAGATCAACGAATAATTAAACGTGTTTCCGATCATTTCGAAAATACCAAACGTCCAAGTTAAAAAATCACCGATCGCATAAAAAACTGATGAAGAACCCATTTTAATTCAATTTTATACTGACAAAGAAAATCATTTTTCCCGAAAAACAATGGTTTTTTAGACAAAATCACTTCTTCAGATGTGATTCCACCATTCTGGTCAATTCAATAAAATCCTCTACGGACATTCTTTCTGGCCTTCGCTGCAGGTATTCATGATCAAAAGGCATTGGATTCAGGATCGGTTTCAAAGAGTTGCGAATGGTTTTTCTTCGCTGGTTAAAGCAGGCCTTTACTACTCTAATAAAAAGCTCTTCATTAACACCAAGCGTTTCTCTGTCATTCCGTGTACAACGTATAACTCCTGACTTTACTTTTGGTGGAGGATTAAACACGTGCTCATCAACTGTAAAGCAGTATTTAATGTCATAAAATGCCTGCATCAGAACACTCAGTATTCCATATTGCTTTGACCCAGGAGGTTCAGCAATTCTTTCTGCTACCTCCTTCTGAAACATCCCCATGATCTCGGGGATCCTGTTTCTAAACTGTAAACAACGGAAAAGGATCTGAGATGAAATATTATACGGGAAGTTCCCTACCACTGCAAATGATCCTTCACTGAAGATCTTTTCGGGATGTATTCTTAGAAAATCTCCATGGAAGATCTTGCCTTCAAGTTGAGTGTAATGTTTTTTCAGATAATCGATGGATTCGTCGTCGACATCGATCACGTATACATCTAATTCTTCTCGCTGTAATAAGAATTCAGTCAATGCTCCCATTCCAGGGCCGATCTCTAAAACTCGATTACACCCGTGATGATTCCCGTATTGATTCGCGATCTTCTGACAGATGTTTTTATCGACCAGGAAATGCTGTCCAAGATGCTTCTTTGCTTTAACTGACATGTGACCTGAATTCCTCTATAACAGACAACATTGTTCTGAAGGCAGCAAATCTTCCGTCATATTTCAACGAATGTTCTCTTTGAAGTGCCGCAGCATGGTTTGACTGATACTCGTCCAGCAAGGCCTGACTTGGCGACAGATAAGTAATCGCGTAGGTCATTCCACCTTCTTCCTCTCCGTGCACTCTGGAGATCCTGCTTTCTATAAAGCATCCTGTTGCCATCACATCGGGAATATGGACTTCCCGCATCCATGTCAGCCATTCTTCAGCAATTTCAGGATCGATGCTGACTGTAACGTTATATAAGATCATAAAATAAGGTTAATGCTTAAGTACCCATCCGGTATAACCCGCTGCAGATACTTTCTGATTGAGCTGAGAAATTGCATTTTGATCATTCGCATTCCCTGCACTTACTCTTGAGAGGTTGTTGGATACATCAACGATGTAGGCTTCAAATCCTTCCGACTTCAATTTCGCTACAAGATTTTTAGCATTGTTTTCATCGCCAAAGCAGCCCACGATAAGGTCAAAATTTCCTTGAGAAGAAACTGTTGTATATTCAACTTCAGTGTTTGTCACCTCAGGAGTATTTGTTTTTGGAATCCTAACCGGGATGTAAAGATCATCATCGAATTCATATGAAAACACCTCAACATCTTTGTCCAACTTTTCGATCTTCTCTTCAAGTGTTTCAGGATCAGCTGGAATACTTTCCAACGTCTGCTCCTTTTTCTGATAAACCGAAGTAACTACGGTATTGAATGGATTAAAGTCACGAACAGAGATCATTCCTGACTCCAGCACATCTGTCTTCATTGGAATCCAGAAAGAATAAAACGCAATTGGCAACAAGCAAGCTGCTGCCACGTATTTCCATACTTTTCTGCTTTCCTTAACCGCAGGATGTTCTATGATACCCGGCTCCTCATTTTCAACCGGTTGAACTACTTTGTCAAAACTTATCTCCTTAATCGGAGCCAGCTTCTCTTCAGTCAATGATTCGTTCGCCTTAACATCTGCTTCAGATACAAATCTTACACTTCCAAGACCATATGACTCCAGCAACAAGTTGAAGAATCTGTCCTGCTCGAAACAAAGATTTTTCTCCTGATCAAAGTAAAGGTGTCCAACGCGTTCGATCTCCACTCTTTCACCTCTTCTTAAGGACTCATTCCAGAATGCGACTGTATGAGATATGTATGATTCAGATCGCTCATAAGAAAGTGTATTCCTCACTGAACACTCAGAGATCAACAACCCATCGTTATTCAATAGTTGTCGATTAAAAAGAAGTTTTTTCTTTGGGGGAGTGATCATGCCTGTTGCATGATCAATTACTGCAGGTTTTCTGCTTGCCACAAACCCACCAAACGAAGGAACTATCACACAATTGTGTTTAAGTAAGAGATCGCCAATAAGTTGCTCTACAGTAATCATGTTTCAAAGTTATGCAATTCTACGCACGTATCCAACTTACGCGTATCTGATGAAAGGGTTACAGAAACCGAAGTACTTTTTCGACATCGTCCGGAACATCAATGTTCGGAGTTTCGATGTGCGTTTTTACTACCTGGATCTTGTAGCCATAATACAGCCAGCGTAATTGTTCAAGAGATTCAGTTGTTTCAAGACGTGTTGGTTCCAGTGAAGTAATCTCTCTCAGTGTTTGAGCCCTGTATGCGTATAAGCCAATGTGACGTAAATATGGGTAAGAAGAAAGTGGGGCTCCTTTTGCATTTGCAAAATTAGGAATTGCACTACGGCTAAAATACAATGCTCTGTCCGCGTGATCCACCACCACCTTTATTCTGTTTGGGTTCTGAAGATCTTCCAGTGATACCTGATCGATCCCTAAAGTTCCGATTTCCACCTTATCATTTGTAAAAACCTGAAGCAAAGTATCGATCTGTTCAGGGTCGACCAATGGCTCATCACCTTGTATGTTGATCACGACATCAATGTTCTGAAAATGACTAAGCACCTCAGCACAACGGTCCGTTCCACTTGGGTGCTCGCTACTTGTAAGCATCACCCTTCCTCCAAATCGATTGACTTCTTCAATGATACGCTCGTCATCCGTCGCCACGACAAGGTCCGTGATCAATTTAGATTTGATCGCACCTTCATAAACCCGCTGGATCATGGTTTTCCCTTTGATCTCAAGAAGTGGTTTTCCCGGAAAACGAGAGGATCCGTAACGTGCAGGAATGACCCCTAGTACCTTCATCAGATCTTCATTTGAAGCTGTACCAGGAAGTTTCTTGGAGCTTGAATATCACCAGGACGCGATGAATATTCCGCATTGAAGACATTGTTCGCCATGAATCCAAGACGATAATTTTCTTTCAATTTATATCCAAAGCGAACGTCGAACACTAGATTACCACGATTATTATCGATCCTGTATTGCTTTAAACCCGGAAGGATATATGTGCTCCCCGCAATTGCCTCTTCAAATACAACATCAATGTTCTTCATAAACCCGCTATAACGAGATGAGAATCCGAAGCTATACTTCTTATAATTAAACTCTGCATCCGCTTTGGCAAGATGTCTGAATCGATACTTCAAAAGTCCTTCCGTTGTATCTGAGAAAGATGCTTTGTAATTCGGGTCGTTATTGAGCGAGATCGGATTCATATAGGTGTATCCGATCAGTGTAACCACCTCTACATTCTTGATCTTACCCATACTGTTGAATGATAATTCCAAACCAGAAATTCTTGCTTTCTCCGCATTTTGAGCCTGGAAACCAATGTACTTTGTGTAATTCTGATTCCACTCAGGGGAAGTAAAGAAAGCAATGTCCTCAGAAGATGGATTGGCTACATTCACCGCCTTATTCGTAAGTGGATTGAAAATGATGAATCCGAATTCCATCATGTTCGAATATTGGTTCACAAATCCAGAAAGGTCGATCATACCTTTCCAGTCACCCATTTTTACACCTTGCTTTAATCCTAATTCAGCTGCCCAACCAATTTCAGGCTTTAGATCAGGATTTTCAAAAATGTTCAAGGCCCCAACACTTGTCTTGGTGTATCTTTCTGCAACTGAAGGGTAGCGGATACCCTGACCGATCGATGCTCTTAAATGGGTGTATTTTGCCAATTCGTAATGGAATCCAGATCTGAACACCGGATAGAATGGAATCGTCGTAGAATCCTTTTTATTCAGCATGAAATCACTATCTCCAGAACGGCCATCCATTTCAAAATACTCTGCACGCATTCCTGCAACGATGTCCAGTTTTTTGATATGATGTTCGTATTGAACATATGCTGCCGTGTTGTTAGACTTGTGATCACCAAATAGCTCGGATAACACAACATTGTAAATGTTAGAGAGGCCAGATGTTAAGGTGATTCCACTCTTGTACTGTCTTTGGAACTGATATTCGCTGAAATAGATCGTTGCACCGTTGCTCTGAGCAGGGTTAGTGATATTGTCATTGAATGCCCAGTACATTCTCGTCTTAATGTTGTGTCTGTTGTTGTGTTTATCAATGATCTTGATATAAGGGTCAATAAATAAGCGGTGTCCGAAATTGTATGTTAGCGTCGAAGCGTCAAAAGATGTATCAGCTCCCCCGCTTGGAGTATATGCGAACGTATCACTCTGCCAGATCAAGAAGTTTCCTGTTTTCTGCAGCTGATAATTGTATCCGATACCTGTTTTTACTCTTTTGAATTTCTGTGGCTTGAAATAAAGTGTTCCACTGATCCTTCCTCTGAATTCGGTCTCTCCTTCTCTGTATCCGTCATTTCGGAAAACTGTCGTTGAAACGGTGTATCCGAACTTCTTATACATCTGTCCTCGATATGCTTCAATTTGCTGGTTCATTGGACTCGTACTCCACCACTTCAATGATTCTCTTCTTGGATTATCATAGATCCCGTACTGTATTTTGAATTTGGTCTCAGGCTTAAGTCCAGGCTCCTTTTCGGTTAAGGCAATAACACCATTTAAGGCACCGCTACCATACAACACTGAAGCGGCTCCCTTCATGATCTCGATCTGAGATGCCTGCTCCATAGGAATAGCGTTCCACTGCGTATCACCAGCATACCCTGAAAGCAACGGCATCCCATTCCATAATAAAAGTACACGGCTGCCAGCTCCGTATGCAAAACCCGAGCCCCCACGGATACTCACCTGACCATCCATCGTAAAGACTCCCGGTGCCTGATCAACGGCTTGCTCAAGGTCCGTAATTCCTTTATTGTCGATCAGCGATGGGCGGATAATTTCCATAGAGATGGGAACCTCTTCTACTTCCTGTGTTCTACGCCCAGCAGAAACAACAACTGTCTGGATTACCTGTACGGGTTCGGACAATTTAATTGTGATCTCTCCAGCTGCAGTTACTTCCGTTGTATCATTAGCATAGGGTAACATGGAGGTGATGAGTGTCACAGGAAAATTGGTAGAATTCAACAGGAATTTTCCGTCAAAATCCGTAATCGCTTTGTTGCCATCAGATCCGATCACTTTAGCACCAACAACAGGTTCATTGGATTTTTCGTCCAAAACGACACCATTGATCTGAGAAAATGAAAGAAAAGGACATAAAAATCCTAGGGCCAATATGTAGTTCTTCATAAGTTCAGTAGACTTTAGCATCTCAATATTAGGTATTTTTTCCAAAAAAGGAGTGATTTACTACAGCTGATACTGCAACTGCAAGATAAAATTTCTCGGTGGTTGAAGGTCGGCTGGTCGAGATGAATATTCAGCATTCAACAAATTATTAGCAATAAAATTAATTTTCAATTGTTCCTTCAACTGATATCCGGCTCTAATGTCAAAAACCAATGCACCTTTATTATGGATCATTCTATACTCCTTAAGGCCCTGTAAGACCTGTTGACCAAGGATACCATCCTCAAAGATCACATCAATATTATCCATATTGCTGTTATACCTACTCGAGAATCCCAGCATGTATCTTTTATACTTCGCTTGAATGTCCATTTTCGCCAGATGTCTGAAGCGATATTTTAACAAATTACTCCCGGAATCAGAGAATGTCGATAAGTACTGTGGGTCCTTGTTAAGACTTATCGGGTTCATATACGTGTAGCCCAAAAGCGTAGTAAGATCTACCGATTTGATCTTCCCCTCACTGTTAAATGAGAGTTCAACTCCAGATATCTGGGCTTTTTCTGCATTAGTTGCTCTGAGTCCCACCCAGTTGTAGATGTATCCCGGAGTTCCTGGCACTGTATTTAACGGAATACTGTCCGGATTATAAACCCCAAAAGCAAACTCGATCATATTGTCATAGTTATTAATAAATCCGGCAACATCGATCAGTCCTTTCCATTCACCCATTTTTACCACTTGTTTCACACCGATCTCCGAAGACCAACCGATTTCCGGTTTAAGATCAGGATTCGGGAATAGTATGACTCCTCCATTAGATGTAGCAACAAAACGCTCTGCAACAGAAGGGAATCGAATTCCCTGACCAACAGTGGCTCTCAAATGAGTGTGCTTTATTGGTTCAAAATGGACCCCTGCTCTGAGGATTGGATAAACTGGCAAGGTTAATTCACCCATTTTAAACTCAGAGTCCTTTGGCTTATCATCTTGCTGGAAATACTCGAACCTTAATCCAGCGGTAAAATCCCATTTTTTAAGTTTCTGATCGAATTGAGAATAGATAGCAGCGCTCTCCGAAAGGTGATCTCCAAATACGCTGCTATTGATCACATTATTGATGTTTGTGAGACCAAGTGTTAGATTTCCCTTTCTCTTCGTTTCCCGCTGAAACTGATAGTCTGCATAATACATTTCAGCTTTGGAAGAGGCGTATAATTCCGTCAAATTCCCTGTTGAAACCAAATAGTATCTGGTGCGAATAAAGTGTTTGTTATTCCATTTATCAAACATCTTTACATATGGATCGAGATTTAATCGAATTGATCTTTGAAAGCTCAGGGAAGATCCTGGAACAGAAGTGTCCGATCCTCCAAAGGGAGTGTATCCTAAAGAATCACTCTGCCAAAGGACAAAGACACCGATGTCCTGATATTGAAAGTTGTAGCCAATTCCGCTTTTCAGTTTCGGAAATTTAACCGGTCGAAAATAGAATGTTCCATTTACCCTACCCCGATTTTCATACTCTCCATCTTTATAGCCTTTATCACTAAATCCATTTACTCCAATTGTCAACCCGAAGCGTTTGTTCATTTTTCCATAATAGGCATCCATCATGTAGAATGCAGGGTTCTTTGACCACCATTTTAAACTCTGGCGTTTAGGATTATCGTATATCCCAAATTGAACTTTGGCCACTATATTTTCTTCTGGCCCCGGTTCTTTTTCTGTCAACGAAATGATCCCGTTTAACGCTCCCGAACCATACAGAACGGACGAAGCTCCTTTCAAAACTTCAATTTGTGATGCTTGCTCCATAGGAATGGAATTCCATTTTGCATCTCCAACATCGGGAGAAACCATCGGGATACCATTCCAAATGACCGCGACTCGACTACCCGCCCCATATGCAAATCCGCCACCGCCACGAATACTTACCTGTCCATCCATCGCAAATACTCCTGGACTCTGATTAACTGCCTGTTCAAGATTTGAAAATCCCTTGTTATTGATCAGCTCAGGCTTCAGTACTTCCATCGAAACGGGAACCTCCTCAATGCTCTGATCTCTTCTTCCTGCCGAAACGACAACTGTTTCTATTTCCTGGAGCGCCTCAAACATGTAAAGCGTTATCGTTGTATCTGAATACACCAATGTAGAATCTGCCATAAGCCCCATATATGTGGCCTTTACCCAAACAGGATAATTATTTATCCGTATCGAAAATTTCCCTTCGTAATCTGTTAGGGTTTTGTTTCCATCAGACACCGTGATCTTTACGCCAACAATAGGGTCTTTGGACTTCCCCTCAAGTACTTTACCAGTCACCTGAGAAAATGCCAAAACGGGGCAAAAAAGTAATAGTAAAAGTATTTTAAACATAGTTCAATAAATGAACTTTTTAACTATCTTAATAGTACCAAGCTAATAATATTTTGAATAATAAAGAACAATTGTATCAGATTGCTTTCAGTCTGATAAGAGGGGTTGGACCAAAGAGGGGAAGTTCATTACTAGCATCACTTGAAGATCCGGAAAGGGTTTTTAAAGAGGATCCAAGGTTACTATCCTCATTAACAGGGTTTTCTGCGGACTTCTTCAGGTTATTAAACTTGATCGAGCCACTCGAACAGGCCGAGAAAGAATTAAATTTCATTTTGAAAAATGGAATCCAAACGCATTTCTATTCCAATGAAAATTATCCCCGTAGATTGCGTCAATGTGCCGATGGTCCTTTAATGATCTACAGTAGGGGTGATTTTGATCCAAATGCAGAAAAGGTACTTGCGGTAGTAGGCACGAGAGATTGTACTTCATATGGAGAGCGAATTGTTAAAAATATGATGCGGGATCTTTCTGGTCAAGGAATTCAGATCGTTAGTGGACTGGCCTACGGAATAGATATCCTGGCACATCGAAATGCTTTAGAACAAAACATTTCGACTGTCGGGGTAATGGGGAACAGCCTTGACCGTATTTATCCTTTTTCGCATAGATTCGATGCAAAGGAGATGATGAAGAATGGCGGGTTGATCTCTGAATTCATTTCGGGCACGAAACCAGACCGGGAAAACTTCCCAATGAGAAATAGAATTGTGGCCGGCATGTCGGATGCTGTTGTGGTGGTTGAAAGCAAACTATCAGGAGGCTCATTGATTACCGCTGACCTCGCACTTGATTACAATCGAGATGTTTTCGCTTTCCCGGGAAGTGTAGAGTCTGAAACATCACATGGGTGTAATGACCTCATTAAAAAAAACAAGGCTCAGTTGATCTCTTCAGCCGAAGAACTATTGAAATGGATGGGGTGGAATTCGCAAACAAAAACGAAACAAACGATGGTTTATCAGAATGTTTCTCATGAAGAAGCTGAAATTCTTTCTGCTTTGCAAAATGGAGAGCTTCAAATTGATCTTTTATCGGCTCAAACTTCAAGAAGTATCAGAGAATTAAACCCAATACTGTTTAATCTGGAATTAAAGGGCTTGGTTCGTTCATTGCCCGGCACCAAATTTTCTTGTCAATAAAAAAGGGGGCTCAGCCCCCTTTTTCTTTATCTTCTTAGTCCTATTTTAAGGAATCTTCTGTTATCAATGACTTCGGCTTTCTTTTTCAAACCATTCAAGGCTGAATTCTGAAGACCTCCTCTCAGTGTTGCCAACATTTGTTCTCTTTCAATATTATAATTGGCTGCTGCAGGAGCTTTAACAGTTTTGTCGATACGCACAACATACACTCCCAATTTACCTTTCAAAGGAAGAGTGCGCTGACCATCCTTTAATCCAGAGAATAGCGTTCCAACAACTTCTGGCTCGTATCCAGAACCTGTAATTTGAGGATTAGCAAAAGTTACCTCTGCTTTTAACACACTTGTGTTACCTCTTTTTGCCATTGCATCAAGCGTTTTATCCTTGATCAATTGGTTAGTAAGACGCTTTGCTTTTTTCTCCTCCAGAAGATCACGCTTCATTACTTTCTCGATGTCTTCAAATGAAGGGGCTCCTTTTTCTCTGATCGAAGAAACCATTGCAATAATATAGCGATCCTTGTCTTTAATAGGTGCTGTCGTAACATCACCCGCCTTTGCCTCTTCAGCAAACGCAAGTTTTAGGATCTTGTCTTCAGCAAATGATGTTGTAAATCCATAAAGCTTTGGATTATCGGCCATAATACTGATAGGTCTTGCAAAATAACCCGCCTGCTGCACGATCGTATCGAAAATATCAAGCTTCGCCTTCAATTCAGATTGCGCAGAAACCTTTTCTTCAAGCTTGTAAAGAAGCTCATAAACTTCAGACTCTTTTCTGTCGATAGTTTCCTGGCTAGCCTTAAACGTTTTCATCACTGCAGCCACAAGAGGGAATTTTTCAGCGTCTCTTTCCAGTACTTCAATGATGTGGATACCATATTGAGTCTTTACAGATCCAATCTTTCCAATTGGTTCTGTCGCACAGAAATTTCCAAATTCAGGTACCATGTCCGCCTCAATGAAATTGTCAATCTCACCTCCCTGAGGAACAGAACCTTTATCATCACTGTACCTGGTTACAAATTCAGCGAAATTGTCCTTGTTGATCAACTTCATCAAAGAATCTGCCTGCTTTTGCTTCGCTGCAAACACCTTTTCGTCTGTAGCCCCATTAGTAGCCAAAAGGATATGACGAGCTTTAAGTCTTGAAGGCGTGTAACCGATAACCTTAGCGACAACCAATCTGTCTTTGCTTGGGAATGGCCCAACAATATCACCCACCGCTGATGTCTTGAAAACAGTATCCATGTATTTTGGATAAGTCACCATCATATTTTGAGCTTTGCTGTGACCCTCAGGAACAGCCGTTGCAAATTTACTTGATGTATAAAATTTCAACTCACTGTTTTCCATTACAAACAATGAATCATTTACAGCACTTGCAAAAGATTTCTTCGTTTGCTCCATCAACTTGTTGAAATCGCTTGTGTCTTTTTTTGAAGGAAGAATGTTAACGTCAAACCACTTTACTTCTCTTTGTGCAGTGCGGTTCTCATATTTCTTCTCATCCTTATGCTCTTCGTAATATTTTTTAAGCTCATCGTCAGAGATTTTGATATCCTCATCTGAAATCTCAGTATATCTTCTGACAACATAAGAAATGTTCTTTACTTCTTTCTGGGCAAAATACTCTTCTTCTGCTTCAAGCTTGGAAACGTACATCCCCTGACCTAAAAGGGAGAAATACTTTTCTTGCTTTCTTTTGTCAACGTAGTACTTCTTGCTGTCTTCCCACTGCTTTTGAACATTCGGATCAGATGAAGACTCCATTTCCTCAATTCTTTTCTGAAGCAATTTAGCGTTAAAAATCCCCGTAATTGAATCAGTAAATCCTTGAGCCAGTTCAGGCATAACCTGGAATCCATCAGTACCATAAAGGTAAGCATCAAACTCCGCATCACTTACATCAATACCAAGCGCATCGTACTCCCTTTCAAATAAAGTAGTTTCGACAACGTAATTCCATGCTTTATCCGTAGTTGCTTCCTGATCTCTCTGGCTATATTCACGCTGCTGTTGCGCAAATTGCATTCGATCCTGCTCTTCAAACTTTCGGCTTGCCTCTTCATAGGCCTTGTAATCTACCTTTTCTCCGTAGACGGTTCCATAGCCATATAGATCCTCCATTCCTCCAGTGATCTTCTGCCAGTCTCCCATGATAAAAGCTAAAAGTGCTACTCCAATCAGAATAACCAATAGACCAGACTTCTCTCTAATTTTACCGATTAATGCCATTTTTGTTAACTATTTAAGGGTGCGAATATAACGAGTAGAATTGACATTAAAAAATTCTGAAAAAAGAAATTTTCAGCATTAAAAATTTTGATTGTTCTCAATCCATTAAAAATTTCAATTAATCGTCTACCACTTTTTAAAATGGATTTTCTATTTCCCCAAGCGATTGTAGCAAGGAGCAAACCCATAATTTCTTGATCCTCCTTTTTGTTGAACTCATGAATAATTCCTAAAGGATCGTCTGGAAGAAAGTCGGGCGTATTAAATTCCTGAACTTTTTGATCCAGGAAAGATTTCAAATCGTCAAATGGGAGATTCTTAGACAAAAAGTCCATCCGACATTTTAAGCTTTCTATCGGCCATATCGGCTAAAGACTCATTGTGTGTTACAATGACAAAAGTATGATTGAA
>CALCCB010000129.1 GCA_937899625.1 uncultured Bacteroidota bacterium | reverse complement strand
GCCAAGCGGATAATGGGATCTCAAGTGTCTGAGGGTTACCATTGTTTCCTGGAGGATAATGACAGATCGTGATCTTTTGTTCTTGGTTATTTCCCTGGTTGCCATTTCCGCCTTGATTACCATTGTTTCCTTGGTTACCATTGCCATTTCCACCTTGGTTACCGTTACCATTACCTCCCTGGTTACCTGGAGTTGTTTCAGGACATGGTCCTAATACATCTCCGTGTGCCTGGTGAGCTGGCCATGCAGACAATGGGATCTCAAGAGTCTGAGGGTTACCATTGTTTCCTGGAGGATAGTGACAGATCGTGATCTTTCTATTATCGCCGCCGTTTCCATTTCCACCTTGATTGCCGTTACCATTTCCTCCCTGATTGCCCGGAGTTGATTCAGGACATGGTCCTAATACATCTCCATGTGCCTGATGTGCTGGCCAAGCGGATAATGGGATCTCAAGTGTCTGAGGGTTACCATTGTTTCCTGGAGGATAATGACAGATCGTGATCTTTCTGTTATCACCGCTGTTTCCATTATCTACTGGTGTAGTCTCAGGACACGGCCCTAACTTATCTCCATGAGCCTGATGCGCTGGCCATGCTGAAACCGGAATCTCAATTGTTTGTGGGTTTCCATTGTTTCCTGGAGGGTAATGACAGATCGTAATCTTCTGCTCTGGTTGTACCACTTCAGGACAAGGTCCTAACTTATCCCCATGTGCTTGATGCGCCGGCCATGCTGAAACCGGAATCTCGATCGTTTGAGGATTACCATTGTTTCCTGGAGGGTAGTGACAAATCGTGATCTTTTGCTCTTCAACAACCGGTTGAGTAACAGTGATCGTACAATTATATGTTGCTGTTCCTCCAGCATTTACTGCAGTTATCGCAATCGTATATGTTCCAACAGAAGCGACTGCATTGATGCTGAACTGGAATTTAATCCCATTTCCAACAACTGTAGGATTGATCTGTGTTACCGGCTGACCGTTCACGGTGATCGAAACCTGACTTGCACTCGTTACGTTTTGAATGATCCCTGAAACATTGACATTGCCTGGATTAACTGTCAACGGACAAGCAGATGGGCTCTGAACATTGATCACTGGTGCCTGAACAACAGGTGTTGTTGGCTTTCTGTAGATCACTGTCGTAACGGCTGAATTAGACCCACAATTTGTCGTTGCAATCAGCTCGATTGTGTTTCCACCCTCTGCAAGATTTACCACCTTGCTAAAGATCTTTGTATTGCTGTTATAAGTTCCTCCAGTCTGAAGTACACCATTCAACTTGAACTGTACCTGCTGAGCACTTGTAATATTCTCGATCTTCGCTTTTACCGTGAAAGCCTGAGCAGTCTTCTCAATATTTGATGAAGAAGGATCAATAAATGTTACCAACGGACTCAAACAATTCTGATATGTAATTGAGATTGGTTTCACATCAACACCACAAGCATTCGATGCAGCGATCTCAAATCTGTTCTCTCCTGGAGCTAAATTTACATTAGCTTCAAACGTTCCATTTACTGGATTGTAAACGAAAGCAGTGCTGTTAATTCCATTCTGTGAGAATAAAATGTTTTCTCTTCCGGTAATTCCAGTCAATTGAGCAGAAAGTGTCATGTTTTGAGTGAAAACCACATTTCCTGATGCCGGAGGGTTTACCCACATCACAAAAGGATTAACACAATTCTGATACGTAATAGAAATACTACTTTCAACATTACCACAAGCATTGAATGCTTTGATCAGGAATGTATTTGCTCCAGGAGCAAGAACTACATTACTTTCAACCCTTCCAGTATTTGGGTCATACGTAAAGTTTGTAGAAATTACGCCGTTGTGCATGAAAGTTATCTTATCACGTCCTGTGATGTTTGAGATGTCGGCCTTAACCGCATACAACTGGCCACTCACCAACTGTGCATCAGCATTTGGGTCTCTGAATACAATAACAGGAACATTACAATTCGTCAGGTTATTGTTCGTATTGTAATTGTTGATGTTGCTATTGCTGTTCGTTCCACCAGACCCTCTTCCATTTCTGAAACGGAATTGAAGATAAAGGCTTGTATAATGATAGAGATCATTTGCTCTCTTTCCAGAAGCATCTTCATATCCATCAAAGTTATCCATTAGGGTAAACGTTGTTTTGTGCTCAAGTCCAAGAGTTACACGCTTACCGATCTGATATCCCAAACCAAAACCTAAGCTTGGCATGATCCCAAAGCTGAATTTGTTGGCATCACTGCCTGTTAATGCCGTTTCATAAATCCCATCCTGTAAAGTGTTTACACTGATCTGGCTGAAATTATCCAGAGAGGAATAATCATAGATGCCATTCCCAGATGTGGTGTCTAAAGAACCGTATCCATAAAGGTCTCCCATTGTTTGATACCATTTCAGACCGATACCTCCAAAAATATATGGGTCCCATCCAGATCTTTCTCTGATACCATTGGCATGTAAAACTAATTCAAGACTTAAGCTATGAAGCTCAGTGCTAAAATTGTTTACTGTATATCCTAGAGAATCTGCGTATGGCTGCAATGGACCACCAGCGTATCCCGCAAGAGAAACAGTGTCCGCATCCTGTCCATACCATAAACCGCCTAAATAGCGGGCACGTAAATCAAAAGTCGTGCGTTTTCCATAATTGTAATTATAGGATTTCCCCAAGGTGATACCCCATGCGCCGCCAAGCTGGCTTTTCACGTCTGTTGTATTCCAGGTTCCGCCGACATTAAAGCCTAAAAACCATTTCGAACTGTTGTCGTAATCGATCTTCTGAGCGAAAGCTCCGAAAACCATAAGTAGGCTAATTCCAAGAGTAAATAAATTCTTCATATGCCGTGAATTAGATTATTTCATCGCCCCAAAACGATTATTGTGCCAAAATTGAAAAAAGTCGTTTAATTGACGATGCAAAATAGACATTTTAAATCATCTCCATCAAGTTGCGTTATTTATTTTCTTAATTTTCCCACTAAAATCAAGGGTCTCAGTAGATGAAACTTCAAATTGTTATCTTTTTGTTAATGCATTTAACCCTAAAAATGGTGAATGCACAAGAAGTCTATAACAACTGTAATTCCGCGCTTGAATTGTGCCCAAATTCAATCTTTACAGTAAACAATCTCAACTCCAATGTCACTTTTTGTCCAGACTGCGAGGACGACTTTAGCGATTGTTTCTCGTTTGAGAACACTATCTGGCTCACATTTACAACAAATAGCAGTGGCGGTGACATCAGCACTAACTTTTCAAATTTGATTTTTGAGACCAATCCCGGACAAGGGACAACCATCAATGCTCAAATACTTCAAGCCACAGTTGCTTGTGATGCTTCTACCTATTCGCCTATTGGAAATTGTGTTAGCTCTGTAAATGGTAGCTTTTCGCTAATCGCCAACTCTCTTCCAGCTAATACTACTTATTATATTGTTATTAGTGGAACCCAGGACGCCTCATCTCCTGCAGAATGCACATTTGACATCGAGATCAGTGGATCCGGGGTCGATCAAGCTCCTTCTTCTGTTGCTATAACCACCCCAACCACATCCATCTGTCTATACGATCAGATAACATTTGCGGCTTCATTAACTAACTGCCCTGATCAAGGTGAGTATTCCTGGTTTGTGAATGGACAACTAGTAGCTGTAACTTCAGAACCTACATTTCAAACAACATCCTTACAAGAGGGTGACGTCGTTTCGGTAAGCAACTCCTGTTATTCACCGTGTCCAGTTACGGTTTCGGATCAAACTGTTCCGTTTAATGTGTACTCTTTTCTTGTCGATGCGGGTAGTGATATTTATTCTTCTTCCGGCGAAACCGTTCAATTAGCTGGAAACACTACTGCCCCCGCGTTTCAATGGTATCCATCTGCATCTGTAAGTGACCCTTTTTCTCTAACTCCATTTGTGACCCCATTTCAAACAACCACTTATACCTTGACTGCCACTGAAAATGGTTGCACATTGAGTGATGAAGTCACGGTAAACCTGGATGAGTCTCTGGAAATCCCAAACACATTTTCTCCTAACGAGGATGGTAATAATGATACATGGGTTATCCGTGGTATTGAGAATTATCCAAACAACCAGATCAAGATCTACAATCGTTGGGGACAGGAAGTCTTTTCAACTTCGGGTTATTCGAAGGAAAAAGCATGGAACGGAACGATCAGAAATGGTAAAGCAAGTGAGGGAGTGTACTATTATGTCATCCAATTGTGGGACGATGAAAAACAAGAGTTCAATGGTTATCTCAATCTAATACGATGAAGAGACTATTCGCCTTATTTTTAATCTCCTTCATAATTCAGAAGACCGGTTTATCGCAACAGCTTCCGCAGTTTTCGCAATGGTCATTTCATCAATTCGCTTTGAATCCGGCACATGCAGGTATTAAAAATTGTCTTGATGTTCACGCTCTTTACCGAATGCAATGGCTAGGTTTCCCAGGAGCACCAAAGTCCGGCTTCTTTACCATGAGCACTGCACTTGCGTCTAAAAGAAAACAATACTTGAGCGCCAGGCATGGTTTCGGTTTGCGATTCATCACAGATAGGATTGGTGACTTCAGCACAAAGAAGATCAATCTAGCCTATGCCGGACATTTTAATTTCAACAGAGATAACCGTTTATCACTCGGAATTTATGGTGGGGTGGTTCAGTTCGGCTTCGATCCAACCAATGCGACTACATTAAATCCGGATCCTGAGGTCATGAAAGAAGCTTCATTTATTGCTCCTGATGCGTCCTTCGGTGCATGGTGGAACAGTGAAAACTATTATCTGGGGATCATATTAGATCAACTTATTCCTTATGGATGGCCCGATCCAGGAAACGATTCCAGATTCAGATTTCACCCATCCATGAATGGAGGGACAAGGATCAAGGTGAACGAAAAGGTCAGCATCCTTCCGGCATTTTTATTAAAATTTCCTCCCAGAGGACCTTTTGCACTTGACCTTCAGGCGATGGTGGATTTTAAAAACGTGTTCATTGCGGGGGTGGCATATCGGAATCAGGACGCAATCATTCTGCATGCGGGTTTAAAGTTGAAGGAACGGTTCACACTAAATTATTCGTTCGATATTACTACTTCGCACCTTAGAAAGGGCAGCAGCAACACACACGAGCTATCTCTAAGCTTCACAACCTGCAGACCAGAAAACAAAAGCACCTATAGTTGTCCTTTGTTCTAGGTTTATCCAAAACATAATGTTTATAATTCCACGAGGGTATCGATAGAACAGCCTCGACTATGGTGATATTTGTAAAAAATAAACTTATGTTGAGGTATTTATCTATCATTTCAATAGCGCTGACATTCACAGCTTGTGTTCCGGCTAAAAAATATCAGGAATTATTGGAAAAGGAAAAACAGTGTAGTGAAGAGCTTGAAAAATATAAAAACAGTGCTTTGACCAATGAAGGGAAGGCAAAAGACCTGCAAACAAAGTTTGACATTGCAAGTAAAGAAGCTTCTGCCCTAAAGAAAGACACCTCTGATCTTGGAAATAAATACCGTTTACTCGAAACTGAGTACGACAAACAATCTGTACAGCTGGAGGCCATGGAGAAAGCATTTGATAAGCTTCGATTGGCAGGCGCTAAAGAAACCGCGACACTTCAAGCAGAACTGGAGGCAAAAAGTCTGGAATTGCAGCGAAAAGAAGAGGCCTTGATGCAGCTTGAAAATGAACTCAAAGCAAAACAAGCCCTTCTTGCAGAAAGAGAACAACGAGTGAATGAGTTGGAAGAAATGATCCGCCGTAAAGACGAAGCGGCTCAACAGTTAAAGACCAGGGTGGCAAATGCTTTAAAGGGATTTGAAAACCAAGGATTGTCCGTGGTTTATAAAAACGGAAAGATCTATGTGAGCATGGAGGCTAAACTACTATTTGCTTCAGGTAGCACCGTCGTTGAGCCTCAAGGTAAAAATGCTCTTATCGAGCTTGCTAAAGTGCTGGAAAATGAAAAAGAGCTGGAGATCATTGTTGAAGGACACACCGATACTGACAAGCTGAACAGTGCTTCTTCTCCCAAAAACAACTGGGAGCTTTCAGTTCTTCGATCGACTTCGGTTATAGAGATCATGCTGAACAGTTCTAAAATGGATCCATCGCATATCATGGCTGCGGGGCGCTCTGAATTTCATCCTGTAGATCCAGCTAACAAAGCAAAAAACAGAAGAATTGAAGTAATCATTTCTCCTAATCTTAGCGAGCTTTACGACATCATTTCAAACTAGGAACTAATTCTTTGTAGCTTTGTTTCATGTCTGTCGACAAGGAACAACTAAAGGATAAAGTTCGATTACTCCCTGAGAAACCTGGTGTTTATCAATTTTTTGATTCCAGCGGTCAGATCATCTATGTTGGAAAGGCAAAAAATTTAAAAAAAAGGGTTACATCCTATTTTGCCAAGCAGCATGATAACGGGAAGACCATTCTTTTGGTTAAGAAGATCGCTAATCTGGAATACATTGTTGTAGGGACCGAGTTAGACGCTCTCCTTCTCGAGAATAACCTCATCAAGAAATATCAACCCAAATACAATATCCAGTTAAAGGATGATAAAACGTATCCCTGGATCTGTATTAAAAAAGAACGATTCCCAAGGGTGTTTTCTACCCGACAGCTCATCCGTGACGGGTCTAAATACTATGGCCCTTATGGAAGCGTAAGGGTGATGAATACTTTACTAGACCTTATCCGTGAGCTCTATCCATTACGCACTTGTGCGCTAGATCTTTCAGAAGAGAAAATACAACAGGGCAAATTTAAAGTCTGTCTGGAGTATCATCTTGGAAACTGCAAGGCGCCTTGCGTTGGTAAACAAAAAGAAGACGCATACTTTAAAATGATCTCTCAGATCGAAGATCTTTTGAAGGGAAACATTTCAGGTGTTCTTAAGGTCTTAAGGCATCAAATGAAAGAACAGGCCGCACTTTTCTTATATGAAGAGGCGCAGCTCACTAAAGAAAGAGTTCAGGCACTTGAACGTTATCAGGCAAAATCGACGGTTGTTTCCCCGAGAATACATCAAGTAGATGTAATCACAATGATCGAAGAAAAAGAATCAGCATTCCTGAATTATTTGTCCATTCATAACGGTGCCATTGTTCACGCCTACACGACAGAAGTCAAAAAGAAACTTGACGAAACCAGAAGTGACATTCTCGGATATGTGCTTCCTGAATTAAGGGAAAGATATAATAGCAGCAGTAAGGAAATACTTACCGATGAAAAACCTGAAGATTTCTTCCTCTCGGACCTACAATTCAACGTTCCTCAAAGAGGGGATAAAAAAGAGCTTCTGGACCTTTCCCTGAGAAACGTCCGTTTTTACATCCTCGAGAAAAGAAAACAGGAAAAGATCAAAAATCCCGAAAAGCATACGGAGCGAATTCTCGAACAATTAAAAAAGGATTTTCGATTAAAAGACCTTCCCATACACATGGAGTGTTTCGATAATTCTAATTTTCAGGGAACAAATGCGGTGTCGGCATGTGTTGTATTCAAAGATGCTAAGCCATCAAAGAAAGATTATCGTCATTTCAATGTAAAAACTGTTGAGGGACCAGATGATTTTGCTACCATGGAGGAGGTCGTTTATCGTAGATACTCCCGAATGATCGCTGAAGGAAATGACTTACCCCAGCTCATCGTCATTGATGGTGGAAAAGGGCAATTGAGTGCTGCGATGAATGCCATTGATAAATTAGCCCTTCGCGGCAAAATGGCAGTTGTTGGTATCGCTAAAAAACTCGAAGAGATCTATTTTCCTGGAGATCAATATCCTGTATACATTGACAAACGGTCAGAAAGTTTGAAGGTAATCCAGCATCTGAGGAATGAAGCGCATCGCTTTGGAATTACTCACCACCGCAATAAAAGAAGTAAAGGGGCTGTTGCGTCAGAGTTGGATTCAATTAACGGAGTCGGAGAAGCTACTAAAAGCCTCCTTTTGAGAAAATTCAAAAGTGTTTCAAAGATCAAAGAAGCAACTCAAGAAGATCTAAGTAACGTTATTGGAAAATCAAAAGGAATGATCGTTTACAACTACTTCCAAAAATAAAAAGGGCCGCTTTCGCGGCCCTAAGTTCTATATTTCTTGAGTTACTCTACTCTTGGCTTTTTGTTATTTCTTATCTCATCCTGCGCTGCCGTTTCCTGCTGCATCGGTGGATTCGCTGGCTCGAACTCTGGATCTTCAAAATCCGGACGACATCTGTCTACAACATGATTGAATGCGCGTCCTCCACCTTTAAATGTGATCTTTCCTTCAACCCATGCATCTTTCATGTATTTGAACTCACCTTTTTTTCTGATCTTGACCATAATACTATATATGCTCTTATTACGTGCATCACCTACAGGAACTTTAAAAGTTCTAATATTTGATGCCGGCTCGGCATCAATAAGATATTTGAACTTTTCGTAATCCAGCATGCCGGTTCTAAAATTTGTGGGAAGATCTTTTTCATTTTCCACGATATCCATAAATGCTTTCTTCATATAAAAGCCTTTTCTAGTATTAAGCACTACCCATAAGTACTCTTTGTTGTTGTATACATATGCAGAACCAACATCATTTCCTGTTTCATTTTCTATTAAAGGAATTTTTGTTATTTTCCCACAAAGACTCATTACATCAGGTAGAACTGTATTAATATCCTTCAATTCAACTTGTTCTTCTGTTGAATCATTGGGCTGAATGTTTTCCTTTTCACATGAATACATGCTCACCGCAATCACTCCGGTTGCTATAACCGCTATTGCCAAAATACTTTTAAGATTCTTTTTCATAACTTTTGGTTTTACTTTATTTCACTTTTTTATTCAACTGGTAATTCATCTGCGCTTACATGGTTTTCGATCAAACATTCCTGCATATTATATCTGAAGACCATTCCGCTTCCAACAGATTTACCTTTCACCCAGGCATACCCTTTTCTAGATGGATCTGTTCTTGAGTAAAGTTTTACAGCACATGCCAAATACTCTTTCCCTAAAACTTCGTTAATTGGAATTTTAAATCTTCTGATGTTTGTTGCAGTCAGCCCACCCACATTGTAAGTGAAATCATTCATTACAAAGCCCTCTCCGCTTTGAGGAATTTCTTCGATGCTTGTCTGGGCATCCAAGTATGCGGTTTTCATGTAGATATCCTCATTTGTGTGCAACAAAATGAAAAAGTTCTTCTTGTCGTTATAGATATACGCCTTACCTACAGACCTTCCAAGATTTGCGTCAACAAGATCTATATCCTGAACCTTTCCACAGATTTGTTTTATATCAGGAAGATACCCGTCAATTCCAATTGTTTTAGTTGCCACTGTATTGGCATTGGGAACAATTGTTTCCTTTTCACAAGAATACATTGTCACCCCTACAACTCCCGTCAGTAACACTGCTGAAAGGATCATTATTCTTACATTCTTTTTCATAGTATCGGTTTTAATTTCTAATGCAAATCTATCCTGTAATCAAGGAGATTAATATGACCGTTTTTAGTTAAAAACATGATTTTCATCAATTTATCAACCTTCGGGTTCGGTTAAAACAGCGAAAGAGTGTTGCCACTCTCTCGCTGTGGACATGAGTCCCTGTAAACCAACCTAAAACTTGCTACTCATTTTCTGCGATCTGGTTAATGATTGCAGGATTTGCTAAACATTCATTTCTATTGTACAAGAAGACCATCCCGTCAGTGCCAAAATCTCTTCCTTCAACCCAGGCGTTTTCGATGGCTCCAAGTCTCTTCTTTTTTACTTCAGCCATTACACTGAAATACGATTTCCCTCTCAATTCTGTCAGTGGAATTTTAAATCTTCTGACATCTGCAAAAGGTAACCCTCCAATTGCGTAATTGAAATCAGAATACTTTAACCCGCCCTGATCGGTCACTGGAAAATCACGAGTGTTTTCTCCGGCATGCATGTATGCTTTCTTTATAAAGAAGTTTTGTGTAGTATGAAGAAGAACATACATGTACTTCAAATCATTATACACCAGAACTTCTCCTATCGTTCTTCCGTCATCATCTCGAATCAACCGCTTTTTGGTGAAATCCCCACATATATCTATCTGGTGCGGTAAAAAATTGTCCATATCAAGCGTCTTGTATGACTCAGCTTTATTTATCTGAGGTTCGATGCTCTGTTTTTCACAAGAATAAAATCCTGCGATGATTAACCCTGCTGCCATCCCGACAACGAAGAGTAGTTTTGTTAATCCATTTCTTTTCATGACTGTGATTATTTAGGTGTTATTAATTCCGTTTCTGAATCAAATGTGATCAAAAGGAAGTAGGTAAAAAATTTATTCGATTGAGTTTCAGCGGAATGTGCTCTTAATTCAATTAACATGTGAAAATCGATGTTTAGCTCACCTTTTTAAATGCATAAATCTTTAAAAGATCTTTTGCTTCATGATAATTAACAACTGATTCTTAGTAAGCTGTTTCTCTGACATCGTTAATCTGAAAGAACATGATCTATTTTTGTATCATGAAATGGTCATATCTGCTTATTGCTTCTTTTTTCCTCGGTGGATCCTTTGTCCCCGCTCCAGCCAAAGAAAAGATTACAGTAGTCATCGATCCAGGACATGGCGGTTCAGACCCTGGACATCTTTCTTCGGACAAGAACCATAAACCGGAAAAGGAACTCAATCTGATCATCGCAAAAAAGTTTGGCACCTATCTTCAGAAGTATCTCAATAATGTAACGGTAATCTACACGAGGAGTGATGATTCTTTCCCAACTCTGGATGACCGTGTGAACGTTGCAAATTCGATGGGTGTAGATTACTTTGTTTCCATTCACTGTAATGCAAACGAACGAAAAACGGTGCATGGCACTGAGTCTCATATTCACTCAATGCAATCGAAAAGCTCGGTGAATCTGGCTAAAGAATTCGAAAAGGAATTTTCTACTCGTGCCGGACGTAAATCCAGAGGAGTAAAGGACAGTGATGATCGAGCGCACTCACTGCAGGTCCTGAAATATACTCGGATGACGAGTGTATTAGTCGAATGTGGTTTTCTGACTAACGAAAAGGAAGCCGTTTATTTAAATACAGATTACGGACAAGACATTCTTGCATCAGCAATATTCAGGGGGTTCCGATCTCATATTACCCATGAACATCCTGGGATCAAATTTGTGAAACCGGTTTCCAGTGCGAGCACGTTTTCCTCTTCCTCAACAACAACAACCGCGAAGCCAACAACAAATTCGACTGGTAAATATCACATTCAGATCATGTCTTCCAAAGAAGCCATCGATACACAAAGTCCTGAATTCAAAAAACTAGGCCTGGGTGTCACACGAACCAAGCTCAATACCAGCTCTACATTCAAATACCGATACACCATTGGTCCCTATTCGAATTCAGAAAGTGCGGGAAATGATCTTGAAAAAGTTAAGAAAAACGGTTTTAAAGACGCCTATATCATTAATTTGAGCGAGTAGAATTTCTATTTATCACATGATTTATTACTTTCACTAAAAATCATGTACAATGGCAACCGTATTTGAAACAAGACTTATAGGGAACATCGGAAAAGATGCGGTAATAAAGAACATGGAGCGCGGAGTAATTGCAATCAATTTTCCTGTAGCCCACAATAAAAACTGGCGAGATAAACGCAGTGGAGATTCAAAAACCAAAACGACTTGGGTCAATTGTACCATCTGGAAAAAGGAAGGTTCTAATCTAAGGATCCTCGATTTCTTAAAAAGGGGGGCTTTGGTTGAGTTACATGGCACACCTTTCGCAAAAGCATATCAGCAGGAGGATGGATTCATCAAAACCGAAATCCGACTCAACGTATCAAAAACCAATATCCTTCGTCCCGCCAAATGCGATGATGATAACTGTATCGATATGGTGGATAAGGATGAGGAAGATGACGGGCTTGACACGGGATTAGAAGATTTTACTCTTGATGAGGATGACTTTTAGTCATTAAGGAATTGATCGATTTTTTTTTCAATTCGCTGCGCAGATAAAATTCTTTATATATATTTGCATTCGCTTTTCGGAAACGAAAACATTCCTCCTTAGCTCAGTTGGTTAGAGCATCTGACTGTTAATCAGAGGGTCGCTGGTTCGAGCCCAGCAGGAGGAGCAAAAGGTCATCTTAGGATGGCCTTTTTTATTTTAGGGCTGCAGATCCGAGCATCTGGATGACTTTAGAGCTTGTAGAAATTTCAGCTTCAACTCCGATCGGAAGAATAAATTTTGTCTTCACATGGCCGAATTGCAAGCCAGACATTACGGGAATTCCAATATCCTTAAAGTGCTGATCAAAAACCTCTTCCAGAGTAAAAGCACGGTTGGGCTCTTCGGCAATGCAGTCCCTGAACACACCAAGAGCAATTCCATCAACCTTGTTGAATACTCCTGCAAGTTTTAACTGGGTAAGCATACGATCAATTCGATAGGGTTCTTCTTTTACATCTTCCAAGAATAAGATCTTCCCCCTGAAGTCAGGTAAATATCCACTTCCTATTAATGAGGAGATCACAGTCAGATTACCGCCATACAGATGACCGCTTGCTCTTCCTTCTGAGTGAACAATCACTTTCTGATCCTCATTTTCAATATTGGACAACGAAACTCTTTCACCTTTCATGATCACACTTTCAAAATAATTGAGTGTGCGTTTGTTCCAAGTAGAATTTCCTCCTGGACCATGAAACGTAACCAGTCCGGTTCTCGAAGTGATGACATTTAACAACGTTGTAATATCACTGAATCCCATGATGATCTTCGGGTTTTCTCTGATCACATTAAAGTCGATCAAGTCTAATATCCTGGCACAACCCCACCCTCCACGAATCGTAAAAATTGCTTTTACCTCTTTATCTGAGATCAGATCCATAAATTCCTCCGCTCGTTCTTTGTCCGGAGCAGAAAAGTATCCATACTTTGAAGAGACATTCTTCCCCAGCCGAACGTTAAAACCCATTGAACGCAGCGCTTGTGCAAAATCCTTTACTTCAGATGGATCAGAAATACATCCTGCTGGTGCACAGACTCCGACCATATCCCCTTTTTTAAGAACATTGGGAAGAATCTCATGAAATACCTCCGTTTTTTCTTCCTCCTTCATGTCATTAGACATTAAAGGAATTGACAACGGTGCTAGTCCGGCGATTGGTAGAAATGCTCTTCTGGAGATCTTTTTCATGACTTTAATTTAAGTAAAATCCTTTTGCTATTAACATTGAGCTGTTCGAACCCTGCTATAAACGAGAATACTCAACTATTTTTTTCCTTACATTTGCTTTAAATCGTTAAAACTATTTGTATGAAAAAACTACTACTTATGTTTACTTTGGTAAGTGCAGCCATCACAGCAAGTGCACAATGTACACCAGGAGCTGACTACCCTTCTGCGAATTGGGCAGATACAGCTGTTTCTCCTGGATATGGAGTATGGCCAGATACTTTGGAAAATTTCCCGCCGGCGTTTGTTGGTGTTGCGTATTCGACGAATCTTTCGTTCATGGTTCCTGATCAGGTAACTCCTGAATTAGCTGGAAATGATCCCGCAGCACAAGCGGTTATTGGTAGCGAAATTCAAGAATTCACTGTAACAGATGTTCAAGGTATCCCTCCGGGAATGACCTACCTGTGTAATCAATCAAGTTGTAATTATCCTGGTGGATCTTTTGGTTGTGCTACTGTTAGTGGGACTTGCAATACTGCTGGAACTTATCCGGTAGAGATCTTTGTTGATGCTGTGGTTTTGGTTGAAATCATTCCTGGTTTCCCTACCCCTGTTACTCAGCAAACTTCTTTCACAGGATATAGAATCGAAGTTGGTAACACTGGTCAGATCGAACTGACTCAAGCACCTTATATCGTTGTTCCTAACCCTGCAAGCGATAAGATCTCTGTTAAAGGATTTGCAGCAGGAAATGTGGTTGATGCAATCGTTATTACAAACATGAATGGTCAAGTTATGTATTCAACAAACGTTGAGGGATTGGCTTCTGTAGATGTTGATCTTAACGGATTTGATAATGGAATGTACTTTGTGACGATCTACAATCAGACAGGTTCTGAGGTAGTGAAATTCATCAAAGAATAATATTATTCTATAGTTGAGAAGGGGGCTTCGGCCCCCTTTTTTATTTTAATATTTCTCCAGTCACAGCCTTTATCCTTTCAAAGATCTGATCTGTAGGTAGATCATTGTCATCCGTTCCAAAAGGATCTTCAATCTCCTCAGCCAGGACCTCCATACTGACAAGAACATAAAATACAAATGTTGCTATGAGGGCAGAGTAAAACCCAAACGTATGAACAAAAGCCAATGGGAGTGTTGTAACATATATGAATATAAATTTCTTCAAGAATAAACTATAAGAATAAGGAATGGGAGTGTTTTTGATTCGTTCACATGCTCCTAAACTATCCATAAGACGATTCATGTTTCCTTCCAACGCAATATACTCTCCATCCGATATTGACCCTTTCTCTTTCAGAAACCTTAATCTTTGATACATCAGAGCAGAAATTCCAGCTGGCAAATGTGATTGTTGTTCAAGATATTTTTTTTCGTCTTCAGTCAATTCAAGATCTTCGAGTTCTGCTCCATCTCTTAAATGCTCCTTCATGGTCCAAACAAAATTGATGATCATTCTTTTAAAGAATTCTCGATGTTCATCTGTAAGGATCGGAGACAGTTTTACTGAAAGATTTCTGGTGTCATTCACCAGCTCCCCCCATTTCTTCCTTCCTTCCCACCATCTGTCATAGGCTGTATTGGTTCTGAAAACCAGCAACAATGAAATGACAAATCCAATCAGAGAATAAACCGCGATCAGTTTTTCCATCACCACTGCTTTCGGAAAATAGGTGATTTCTGCCCAGGCGACCACCAAAGTAAATGCTCCAATGTAAAAGATTTCCTTCCAAAGCATTCGGAAAGTATCGCTCTTGTGAAAGGCGAAAATTAGACTAAACCAGGATTTAGGATTGTATTTGATCATACTTCAAATGTAATTCCTTTTCAAATAACTGAACACGGCACAAAATATTGAAATGGTGTTAATATTTTAACGTTGATTTGTAAGGGTTACAGCTTATTTTACCTTTGCTTTGTTAAAATATAAACTGCATGGAAATAACTCCGGAAATACAGCAGCGTCTTGAACTACTCAATGAGAAATATGCATCTCTAGGTCAGGATCTAGTGTCATATCTTGATGGACTATTGTATTCAGATACAGTAAAATACTGGGATTACATTGAATTAGACACCTTATTGAGTCTTCAAAAGCCTCGTACTCAATTCCCGGATGAGCACATTTTCATCATGTATCATCAGATCACTGAGCTATACTTTCACCTTGCATTGAAGGAATTCGAGCAGCTCGCTACCAAAGAAGATATGAATGAGGCATTTTTCATTGACCGCGTTTCGAGGATCAATCGATATTTCTATGCCTTGGTAACCAGTTTTGATATTATGTCAAAGGGGATGGACCAAAAGCAGTTCATGCAATTCAGAATGTCCTTGCTTCCGGCTTCTGGTTTTCAGTCTGCACAATATCGTTTCATTGAGATGTACAGTACTGATTTCATCAATCTTGTTGCTAAAGAAATGAGGAGTCGTTTTAATGAAAATTCCAGTATT
>CALCCB010000128.1 GCA_937899625.1 uncultured Bacteroidota bacterium | reverse complement strand
TCTCAAAAACATTTAATAATTTCCGAGCATCCCCACCTGATATAGCCAGAAGGCCATCCGTTTCTTCCAGTTTGATGTTCTTTTGCTTTAAGTAAGCATCTTCATTTATCGCTTTGTTCAGTAAATGAAGTAGGTCATCTTTTGTGTGATGCCTTAGTGTATAGACTTGACACCTCGAAAGTAAAGCTGAAATAACCTCAAAGGAAGGGTTCTCAGTTGTAGCTCCGATCAAGGTGATTATGCCTTTCTCGACAGCCGCCAATAAAGAATCTTGCTGTGATTTGGAGAAACGATGGATTTCATCAATAAACAAGATCGCTCCGCTTTGAGTAAACATACCACCTTGCTCAACTCTTTGAATGATCTCCCTTACGTCTTTGACACCGGAAGAAATAGCTGATAGGGTATAGAAAGGTCTCTTGAGTTGAGTCGCTATCAGATTGGCAAGTGTAGTTTTTCCTACTCCTGGAGGTCCCCAGAAGATCATGGAAGGGATCATCCCTGAATCAAGGGCTCTTCGTAAGGGGGCATTTTTTTCAAGCAGGTGTTCTTGACCGATATACTCGTCTAGATTTTTAGGACGCATCCTTTCTGCAAGTGGTACCTGAAAACTCATGCTCAATTTATTTTATCCCAAAAATAAATTGATTTACAGGGCAAATGAACCTCGAATGGAAGGAGTTATTAACGAAGAACTTAACGATTTTAAAGTTTGTCTCCGGAAAGACTGTGAGTATATCCTGAATTTCCTACTAGAGGTTCGCAAACATTTTCATCATATGAAAAGCCAATGTGGCTATCATTGATGTTGCCCACTTTTTTATTGCACAAGGTAAGAACACCGTTTTTATCAACTCCAAGCGTTTTATCAGTGCCGTCAACCCAGCTCACCCTTATTTCCCCTTTACTTCCATAATCTATTGAGCCGCTATAAAAAATCGAGGTATCTATCAGTGTTCCTCCTTGAAAATAATGGTATGAATAAGTGAAGGTATAATCTCCAATATATTTATTGCGACGGTCAAATAACCTCTTTTTACATCCCGGAAGTAAAATGAATAAAGCAGAAAAAATAAGTAGAACAAAATGAGTTTTTTTCGTTTTGGATGATTGTCAATTATCGTTTGGATTGATCGGAAAATTAGAAATAGTTTTAAAGCGCTTTCCTTGTTTGGATAGAAAAGATTTCCACAAATCATCATCAGTGGTCCTCATGATCTCAGCATTTGAAACGTTATCTGCAACGATCCATGAGTTTTCTTTGATCTCACTATTTAATTGATCTTGAGACCATCCGGAATATCCAAGAAAGAACCTTGCCTTCGTTGCACCGATAATTGGGTCTTTTTTAATTTCTTCAAGAAGGTAATCGTATCTGCCTCCAAAAAATAAGCCGTCACGAATTTCAAGCGAATCTTTCAAGTCACTAAAAGTGTGGATAAAAAATAAATTCTGGGTGTCAACAGGTCCACCAATACTGATCCTTGCTTTTATATCTGGAAAAGTCGTCTCCAACTGGTGTAAGTCAATATCAACATAGTTATTGAGTACTAGTCCGAAACTTCCTTCATCATCATGGTTGCATAGAAGGATCACTGATCTTCTGAAATAATCCTCATCAAGAAAAGGGTCGCTAATCAGAATTTTTCCAGCCTTCGGTGATTTTGCACTTGTAAATGAAAGATCTATTGAACTCAAAGTCGATTTATTTGATTTTTAATCCGTTTTTCAGAAACTTAAGAAATTCAGTGAATTGTTTTCTTGATGTGAATATCCGTGAAAATTCAAGAAATTTAGAAATATTTTTTTCTCGCGTTTCTTTGGGATCGATCGTTTGATGTTCTGTGGGAGAATCATTCTTTAAAACCGGTTCGGCAGAATTACCTTCCAGATCATCCATGATCTGATACAAATGATTTTCTTGTTTTGAAAGTTGATCGGCACGTTCAAAATTATCCTGAGCCTGTTTTTTATAGCCTAGCTTTTCTTGAAGTAGTCCAATGTTATTATATGAAACTGCGTCGTCAGGGTCAAGCTCCAGTGCTTTTTCATAATCCTCAATAGCACCTTCCGTATCTCCAAAGAAGTCTTTGGCATAGGCTCTGGCGGCATATCTGAAACTGTATGAGGGTTGCATTTGCAAAGCCATTTCAAAATCATCCAGTGATTTTTCTTTTAATTTCAAATGCAGAAAAGCTACACCTCTGTCGGAGTAGATATCCGGATGCCCAGGATTTTCGATTAAAGCCTTATCAAAAAAGGAAATTGATTCTTCATATTTTTGATCGCGCAATAATTCGTGTGCTTTTTCGTGCAATTTGTTGGCAAACATTTTATTTTCGCTTTGTATGGATAAAAATACTGACTTTCCGCAATACCGAATGATCTACAATGGTAAAGCGTACTATGAAATTATAAACAACGAAGAATTCATAGAAGTTCAAGTCATTGGGAAAAAAAAGTGGATTCATACAGTGAAGGCAACACAGTATCCTGAAAAATTGAGAATAATGGATATGTTAAGGTGCGAAGCTCCTTTTCGTGCAATCACCAAAATAGAATTTGAAAATGCAAAAATCACTGAATGAAATTTATAACAGTTTTCATCCCAATTCTGATTGTTTTTCTTTTTGCTTGTACCTTAAATAGTGAGCAGGAAGCAGAATTAAACGAAAGCACACAAAGTTATCTAGCTGCCAGACAGAATGGGGCCATTCTTATGTATGTTTCCAAAACACATCCAGAAGTTATTCGCTTTTACAAATCGTTGGGGGATTCGTCTTTTATTAAAAAGTTTGAATTGAGCCCTACTGAATTTTCGATCAACGACGCTAGTATTGAACAAATCAAAAAAAGCAATTCTGAGATCCATGTGTTATATACTTCACAATCAGTTGAGCACATGTTCAGTTCCGAAGTGAAAGACACATTTAAGTTTGTCGCAATCAGCTCTGACGATGGGCAACAATGGCTTTACATGGATTATGAAGACTATGTTAATAAGTTGATAGCTCCTTCGTTAGAAAGGTTGTTATTGGAAAAATGATTTTTCTAATTTTAAGTTGATGAAAACGTTTTTACCGCTACTATTATTTTTTTGCTCATTCACTTCGGTGGCGCAAGGATGGATGCCGGTTGGTTCCAGATCCAACTCTATGGGAAATGCCTCTGTAGCTTTAACGGATGTCTGGGCTTTTCATCATAATCCAGCTGGATTGTCAGAATTAAAGAACATTCACGGCGGGATTTCATATGAAAATAGATTTCTTTTAAAAGAATTGCAATCGCAAAGTATGGTTGTGGCCATTCCACTAAAAAAAGGAGTAGTTTCTGTTGGGGGGCAATTTTATGGATATCAACTTTACAGGTCGACCAGGGCAGGTATAGGTTATTCCATGTTGCTGTCTGAAAGACTTTCGATGGGTGTTCAGCTGAGTTATCAAGGGTTGCGTTTAACTGAAGCGTACGGTTCAAAAAATACAGTTACTGCTGAAGTAGGTATAATGGCAAAACTCACTGATAAATGGTCGCTTGGTTTTAGTGCATTTAATGTTGGTCGATCAAAATTATCGTCCTTCGAAAATGATCGGTTTACCGCTTTGATGCGATTGGGTACACGATATAAGGTTTCAGAAAAGCTTCTTTTTGTTGCGGAAGCAGAAAAAGAAGCTAAAAAAATGTCTAACGAAGACTGGTTTGCTTATATCAATCAAAATTTAGACGAATTTACAGATGTCTTGGCTTCGG
>CALCCB010000127.1 GCA_937899625.1 uncultured Bacteroidota bacterium | reverse complement strand
AATGTAACGATTCAAATTGGAAGTGCTTAGACATCCATTCTCCGTCAGGATTTCTTCTTGAAGCATATTGACCAGCAAATTGCGTTGGCAACAACCATGAGTTTAAGAAGTCCGCACCCACAGAAACGATTGTTTTTGCTTGTGAGAAATCATAATCTGGAATGATGCCAGCAGAAGTTGGATCTTCAGCATTTACTGTCATTCCAAATGAAGCTTTACTTGCAGCACGCATTGCAGAATATGAAACAGCATCGTATTGAATGTGTTTTACTTTTCCTTCGTAAGCTGCGGAAAATTCGGCAATTGCACCTCCAATAGAAGGGCTAATGACTGTATTCGATAACAATACTATTTCTTTTGCTGACTTTAAGCCGGCCATTACGCCTTTATCAACTTCAGAATACGATTTTTCTTTACCATCAATCGTTGGTCCAGTTAAACGAGCACTATCATATAAGCTAAGAACAGATGCAATAATTTGAGGATTTGTTGTCCCTTTAGTTACACCATAATCTTTATATCCCTTAATATAAATTGGTCTACCTTCTCTTGTTTTAACCAAGATACTAGCATAAGTATTTCCATCATAATATGTAGAAGCATACCATGTAGCTAAACCAGGAGTTACATTTTCAGGTTTGTTAACATAAGGAATTGCCTTTGTAACAGGCGCTTCACAAGCTGCAACTGTAGCTGCAGCAACGCTAAACCCTAAAAATTTCAAGAAATCACGACGTGCTGTCGATGTTTCCTGTAAACTTTCGTCGCTCAAAAACTCCTCTACTGAAGATTGAGCAGGAAACTCTTGATCTCTGGATGCTAAGAACTGTGGAGTCTCTTTTAACTCATCAATTCCTTTCCAATATTTTCTTGTCATTCCCATATGATTAATTCGGATTCTTCAATTATTAATTAGTAGTGGCACTTAGCACATTCCCAACCTCCAAGTTCGCTTACGGTCACTTTTCCGTCTTTCAAATATTTCCCGTAAAGAGACTTATCGTTATTCAACAGTCGCTTATGGATCTCGTTATAGTAACCATCATTCTTAGTGTCAATTGATCCTGTTGAGATCTCTTTTTCACCATGACACTCAATACACCACCCCATTGTTAATGTTGGCTTTGTAAGAGGAATATTACCTTCAATCTTATTCAATTCAGAAACTGGCTGAACTTTCGCCGTCTCCTTCATTTTTGTCATATCTCCGTGACATTGCTTACAATCAACACCACCTACAACTACGTGCTGTGAGTGATTGAAATAAACGTGATCAGGAAGAACGTGTACTTTATTCCAAACGATTGGTGAAGTTTTTCCAGTGTACTTTCCAGCTCCTTCAGGATTCCATCCTGCAGCATCATAGATCTTAGCGATCTGCTCTTCTTGTTCTGGTGTACGACCATTGATCTGCTTGTGGCAGTTCATACAAACGTTCACTGTAGGTAGACCTGCAGACTTTGATTTTGTAACTGAATTGTGACAGTATTTACAATCGATCCCATTTACTCCTGCGTGGATATCATGTGGGAACGCAATTGGCTGAGAGGGCTGATAGTTCTCCACTACTCCGATCGTATATAGCCCTAAGAAAAGAGTAACAATCAAAGAGATAACAACTACCAATGAACCGATTCCTACATATTTTCTGTTCTTCCAAGCCCACTGCTTCAATTCTTCACCATAAGTAAGTCCCTCTTCAACGACCTCACCTGCAGCCTCAGAAGCAGCAATGTGTAACTGGCGACGAACACCTCCTACAGCAAGAATGATTGTAACGAAGATGACACCCAGAATGATCCAAATCCATTCCATAGACGATTCTTCTTCCGTTGCATCTGTTGAAGCAGCAGCCACAGCACCAGCAGTAGCTCCTTCTGATCCTGGCTCAGGCTGAGAATCAACCCAATCTAAAATCGCATCGATCTCTTCCTTCTTCAATTCAGGAAAAGCAGTCATTGCTGTTGGAGACCAAGCCGAAACTGTCTGCGCATACGGATCGTTCGCTGCAGCAGTCTGCCAGTTATTTACCCATTGGTAGATTGACCCTTCAGCGGCACCACCGTCAGCCCATTTGGTTCTGACCTGGAATAACTTTGGCCCTGTACTGTTCTTGTGCGGCTGGTGACAACTAGCACATTTTGCTTTAAATAGGGCGTCTCCCTGAGCATTTGTGGTAAACGTTCCGGCAAAGAACATTACGAAAAGAGCGCCGAAACACCAATTTGATAGATTTCTAAACATCTGACTTCTAGATATTTTCATGTAAAAAACTGTAAGTCTTGCTCCCAAAAAACACTTTTAGGCGGAAGCAAAATTAGAAGAAAGCATGGTTTTCATTACAGTTTTATGACAAATTTGAGCGTTCAGCCTTTAATTTAAATTCATTCTAAATAAGGCTTTGGTCTAACATTTATTATGAAATGTTGTGACTATGCGGGTTAGGTCATTTTACTATCGTAAAATCCTTTTTCGGCATGGCCTTTGAGCGATAGAAATATTACATTTGCCAATAAGTTATTCTTAGCATCATGAAAGTGTTCATCGTAATTCAATTTTTCATCTTCTCTATTTACGGTTATTCCCAAAGTGGTAATGTGATCGTACACAAGGATTCCCGATTGGATAATTTCATCAAACAACGTGGAATGATAATTCCTCCTGCGACAAGTCCACAGATGCCTGGCTATAGAGTTCAGCTGATCTTTGATTCAAATAAAAAGATTGTAGATGATGCCCGTTCAAAATTTATCAGTCAGCACCCAAAGATCGATACGTACATCTCCTATAATGCACCGCATTTCACATTGAAAGTGGGAGATTTCAGATCTAAGCAAGATGCTGAGAAGATCAAAGATGAGCTCATGAGAGATTTCCCCACTTGTTTCATCGTTAAGGAAACCATCAATTTACCACGAATCGATTAATGCCACAAACTTTCGGAAAAGCTTATAAGCTCTGTTCTAATAGACTAATTGACTCTGCTTTTTCAGAAGGGTCTGCTGTGAAGCAATATCCGTTCAAACTTATTCTCGGTGAAGTTTCTGAAGATCACGAAATGCCATTTTCCTTTCAAATCGTATTCTCGGTCCCTAAAAGGAATGTGAAGAGTGCGGTGAAAAGAAATCTCATCAAAAGAAGAATGAAAGAAGCATTTAGACTGAACAAAAATGACTTTGAAATTAATTTAACGGAAAAGAATCTGAGAAAGACATTATTTTTGATCTATCTCGAAAAGGAAATACTTTCTTTCGATCAAATTCAAAAGAAAATGATCGCATTATTAGAGAAAAGCATAAAACACCTCGAACAAGCATGAAAAATCTACTCATCGTTTTAAGCATATTCACACTTCAATTCAGTGTTGTCGCACAGTCCAATGGATTTGAAGTAATCAAAAGTCTCGAACTGATGGACCAGATCCATCAACATCTGGAGATGTATTATGTAGATGAACCACAAACGGGAAAGATCTCGAAAGTTGGAATCGATGCGATGTTAAAAGAACTTGACCCATATACAGTCTATTACCACGAGTCAAACATTGAAGATTACCGTTTAATGACTACCGGTCAATATGGGGGAATTGGTGCATTGATCAGAAAGACCGGAGACTATACAATTATTGCTGAACCTTATGAAGGAAATCCGGCATTCGCATCAGGACTGCGAGCTGGAGATAAGATCTTGTCAATTGATGGAAAATCAATGAAGGGATTAGCTTCCGATGAAGTTTCTTCCTCACTAAAGGGACCAAAAGGAACCATCATCGAGATCGAAATCGAAAGACCTCAACAAGAAGGAACGCAAAAGATCAAAGTAACGCGTGACGAAATTAAATTACCAGATGTCCCCTATTCGGGAATGATCAATGAAACAGTTGGTTATATCCGTTTGAACAGCTTTACCCAAACGGCTTCGAATGAAGTTCGATCTGCTTTTCTTAAATTGAAAGAGCAAGGAATGAAGGAACTTGTATTTGACCTTCGTGGAAATGGCGGTGGATTATTGATCGAAGCGGTGAAGATCGTTAATATGTTCATTAAAAAAGGAGAAGTCGTTGTAACCACCAAGGGAAGAGTTCCAGATGAGAATCGTGTTTATAAAACCATGGAAGAGCCACTAGACCTCAATATTCCACTGGTAGTGCTAATCGATGAAGGATCTGCATCAGCTAGCGAAATTGTTTCAGGGTCATTACAAGATCTTGACAGGGCAGTGATCGTCGGAACGACATCTTATGGCAAAGGACTTGTTCAGAGAACGTATGATCTAAAGTATGGTTCCAAGGTAAAACTTACCATTGCCAAATACTATACCCCTTCAGGAAGATGCGTTCAGAGACTTGAGTATTATGACAAAGAAGAAGGAATGAAACCATCAGAAATTCCTGATTCACTCATCAAGATCTTTAAAACAGTCAATGGACGCGAAGTGATTGATGGACGCGGAATTGAACCCGATATCAAGATCGATAAGGATGAATTAAGCAGACTCACTGCCACAGTGTATGCAAAGAATTTCATATTCGATTATGCCACGCAATATGCATCAGCCAAAGAAAAGATCGCTGAAGCCAATAAATTTGCTTTATCGGATGAAGAATACGAAGACTTTAAAAAATATGTCCTTTCACAAGAATTCACTTATTCGACCGCTTCGGAAGAAATGCTGAAAAAAATGAAAGAAACAGCGGAAGAAGAAGGGTTTTATGAGGATGCATCGGCTGAGTATGAGGCATTGCTTCAGAAGGTACATCCATCAAAAGAGCGAGATTTAAACAAATTTAAAGATGAAATTCTTGAACTTCTTGAGAATGAAATCGTTTCGAGGTATTACTTCCAGAAAGGACGAGCACTTAATTCATTTAAAAATGACAAAACCTTGATAAAAGGAGTTGAAATTTTAGGTAAAACGTCTGAATACAATACTATTCTTAAAAAATAATCGTTAGTTGAAAAACTACTTTTAAAATGGCATACCGGAATCTCGGAGAGAAAACTCATTCTGCTGTTCATTTAATAGCCCTTTCCGGACTCGCTGCAGGTTTGCCCACCAATAAAATAGTACTTTCCCTTTCCCTGATGATCGGAATCCTGAATCTTGTCATCGAGGCAAACTTTACCTCTTATTGGGGAAAAATAAGAACCAGTAAGTCATTTCTATTCATTGCCGCCTTATTTGGACTCCATTTCATTGGAATACTATGGTCCAATGATCTTCATTACGCAATGAATGATATCCGTATTAAAATTCCTTTGATCATTATTCCATTATTCTTTACTATAAAACCGATCGATGGGCTGGGTAGACATCTGATCACAACAATATTCATTCTTTCAGTATTGGTAACGTCATTGATCAATGTAGCTTATCACCAACACTGGATAGGAAACAGAGAATACCTTGATATCCGAGATCTTTCTCTATTCGGTTCACACATTCGTTACGCTATTCTCGTTGCAATCGCTGCATTGATTATCTTTTATGAAATCATTATTGTTAAACGTTGGTATCTTCTACCCATTTTAGGATGGCTTGTATATTATACCTTCTACAGCCAAGTGTTGTCTGGAGTACTTGCATTAGCCGCAGGATTTATTGGCTTTATATTCGTGTGGCTTTACAACAGGAATAGACTTGGAGGTGTGTTGTCCATGATGCTCACCGGAGTGTCGATCATCTTATTAATTAGAACCGTCATTAACTTATCGGTTCCAAAGAATATTCCTGAAATTGAAACCCTTGAACAAAATACCAAATCAGGAAACCCTTATTCACATCAAATAGATGGTGGATTTGATTTGAATGGAGACCCCGTGTTTATCTACGTTTGTGAAAAAGAATTAAAAGAAGAATGGTCGAAGAGATCGACAATCCCGTACGACAGTTTAGATCAAAAGCTACAACCTATTAAATATACCATCATCCGTTATCTTGCTTCAAAAGGAAAGAGAAAAGATGCTGAAGGGATTAAAAGTTTAACGGAAAGAGACATACAAAACATTGAATCCGGCAAAGCGACTCAACTAGAAACTGAAAATTCATTCAGAGCGCGCTTGAGCGGTTTACATTTTCAATTATTAAATCAAGAGGATCCTAACGGGCACTCATTATTGCAACGATTGGAATATTGGAAGACGGGTCTTAGGTTGTTTAAGAGTAATTGGCTTATTGGCGTGGGCACCGGAGATGTTCAACAATCATTTGATCAACAGTATGAAGCAGACAAGTCCAAATTACTACCAGAGCGAAGATTAAGAGCCCATAATCAATTTCTGACCTTTGGCATCACCTTCGGATTCATAGGTTTTGCTTTTTTCTTGTTGTTGTTATGGTATTATTTTAAAATCGGACTTCAGAATGTTTCATTCCTGTCAGTAGCTTTCATTTTCATCGCCATAGCTACTTTTTTCATAGAGGATACGCTGGAGACACAAACTGGAGCTACATTATTTGCGTTCTTTTATGCTTTCTTTGAACCCGTAATTCGCAGCAGCAAGTAGGCACTATATCAATGATCTTCCTTGTTGTTTTTTTGTTCTACTTTAAACAGATTACCAACTTCCTTCGTGAGTTGCTGGATCTTTTCAACTCCCTTATTGATCGATCCAGAATTGAATCCATCGTAATTTACCGTCATGTTTTCAATGACTCTTTGAGCAGGATAAATTAATATATGATCCTGATCCAAATTCAGTTTTTGCATCCTGGATATGACATTTTCCATCCCAGGACCGTAAGAAACAGATCCCTTTCTTGGGACACAATAGACACACAATGTATTCGGGTTATTTTCTCGCATTAGGAAATAATCCTCCGGATCATCGATCTCATGAACCTTGGTTTTTGCGGTAATCCTCAACTGTTTGGCAAGTAATATCCATTTCTCAGCAACTACACTTGAGCAAAACAGATCAATGGGCTGATTGATCTCCTTAGAAAATCGGATGATCCTTTCTGCCCATGAACTGAAGCTTGTTTCAAGATCCGAGAATTTAGGCGCGACCACATCGATCCCTTCATAACGCTTATTTGGTTTATCCAGCTTACAAAAGAAAACTGTCCTGTCGCAAACATCCAGAAGATGTTCGCGATCATCACCAACCAAACGCTTAATGATATTCAAATTGTTTTCGTCGTTGATCAAAACCGCATCGGCAAAAAGCTCTTTTGACAATCTGGCAATCCCTGATGAAATGTTATGGTCAATTGTGGCTATTGCATTCACTTTCGTTTCTCCAGCTGACAAATGTTTAATGATTTCGTCAAGACTTTTTCTGGCTTTGTGGATCTTGATCTCTGCCTCCTCATCGTTTGGGAGAATTGTAGCTACTGAGATTGGGTTAACAACCTTTGGATTTGAAATCATTACTGAAAAATCAAGGAGGTTTTCATTCCCTTTCAACTCATTGAGCTCAACGAGCAAATGTTGATCCCTTAACCTGATCGATTCCACCTGCTCCGTTTCGATTCCCTCAAGAAGATATCTTTTACCCGCATTTTCGGTAGCAAAAGAGGCAGTCATACAAGTGATTAAGATCAACAAGATCGTCGCATTTACAATATTGATATCCAAAATCTGATTATCAAAGCCCACCATAATTACAGCTAGAGTTGCCGCTGCATGTGCCGTGCTCAGACCAAAAATCAACTGTCTTTCTGCAGCAAGCATTCCAAAAATCTTTTGAGTTGTGAATGCTGCCAGCCATTTGGATGCTATTGCAAATGTTGTAAGTACTCCTGCAATTATTAAGGCCCATGATCCATTGATCAATACTTTGTAGTCCACGACCATTCCTACGTAGATCAAAAAAAATGGAATGAACAGCGAATTTCCTATAAACTCGATCCGATTCATTAAAACAGAATTGTGCGGAATTAATCTGTTCAATACAAGTCCAGCAACAAAGGCCCCGATAATATGTTCAACACCGGCAACTTCAGCGAGAAAAGCAGAAAAAAATACGACTGAAAGGACATATATATACTGGGATGTACTATCGGTCTCAAGCTTCTTAAAGAACCACTTCGTTACCCTAGGAATAATCAAGAACATGATCAATGAAAAAAACACTAGTGAAGTGATCAGTCTAACCCAAAAAGACATGTCAACTTCTCCTTTGGCTGTCCCTGAAATTACAGCCAACAAGATCAATACCGACGTATCTGTTAAAATAGTTCCACCTACAGCAATTGCTACTGCCGTTTTCTTGGTAAGGCCATATTTACTGGCAATCGGATAAGCAACTAACGTGTGAGTGGCAAACATGCTGGCCGTTAACCAGCTGGCCGTTTCATTCAATCCTAATCCATATCTGCAGATTGGATAACCCAGAATAATGGGAATAAAGAACGTCAAAGCTCCAAAAACAATACTTTTATTCAAGTACTTTTTGAATTCATTCATGTCTAGCTCTAATCCCGCTATAAACATGATATACAAAAGCCCTATAGTTGAGAAAAGTTTAACGGAGCCCTCTGAGTCCATTGTTCTTTCTCCTATCAAACCAATTCCGTCCGGGCCAATGATCACACCGGAAATGATCAAAACTATAATGGACGGAACCCTAAGCTTTCTCAATAAAATAGGTGACAATAAGATGATCAGTAAAAGCAATGAAAAGATCAGAACAGGATTTCTGATCGGAAGATGAAGCTCTTCAAAGAGGTGGGCGAAGAAGTAATTCATTCAGGTTAATACATGCCCAAATGTAAACCCATTCTTGACACATTAATCACTTGTTGAAAACTCTTCTTCCTGTTTTGCGTATCTTTGCAAAAAAATAATCCAGTGCGCTTCGAATTATCCAAAGAATTTCTTGAAAATCTGCGAATTAAAATCGCTGAGCAGGATACGTCTTGGATCAGAGCAAATGTGCTGGAATTACACTTTGCTGATATTGCAGAGATTCTCGATAAATTATCCAACGAGGAAGCGAAATACATTTACTTCCAGATGGATGAAGATCTTCAGGCCGATGTTCTTATGGAACTTGGCGAAGACATCCGAGATCGATTCTTAGCTTCTCTTTCATCGAAAGAAATTGCAGACCAGCTGGAAAATCTGGACTCCGATGATGCAGCAGACATCCTGGGTGAACTTCCAGATGAAAAGATCCAGGAAGTCATTGCTCAAATGGAGGATGATGAAGCTGCAGAGGATATCGTAGATCTTTTGAACTACGACGAAGACACTGCCGGGGGTCTAATGCAGAAAGAATTTCTTAAAGCTAGAGTTGATTGGCCAGTAAACCGGTGTCTGGTAGAATTGAGACGTCAAGCGGAGGATGTTGAGCGCGTTTATACCATTTATGTTGTCGATGAGCTTAATAAGCTCGTTGGATTCCTTTCCCTGAAGCGACTTCTTTTTGCAAGTCCGAAGACCAAGATTGTCGATCTGTATCAGGACAAAAATGTTATTTCTGTAAAAAGCAGCGACAGCAGTGAAGAGGTGGCAAAGGTTATGGAAAAGTATGACCTCCTTGCCGTCCCTGTCGTAGACCTTCAGAACAAACTGGTTGGTAGGATCACCTACGATGATGTTGTAGATGTGATCAAAGAAGAAGCGGATAAGGATTTCCAGTTAGCAACCGGTCTCTCAGAAAAGGTGGAGTCTAATGCAAGTGTCTGGAGAATTTCAAGAGCTCGATTACCTTGGTTGTTTATTGGGATGTTGGGAGGAATTCTTGGTGCCCAGGTCATTTCCGGATTTGAAACAAGCATTGCTCTTGTTCCGGCATTGGCATTTTTTATTCCATTGATCACGGCAATGGGGGGTAATGTAGGGGTGCAATCCTCTGCGATCGTTGTGCAATCACTAGCTAAAGGAAATAATTCCTTAGACAGAATAGGTCGGAAACTTATGAAAGAAGCCGTGGTTGCGCTCGTTAATGGAATTTTACTGTCTGCTTTGATCTTTGGGATCGCTTATATGTTTGAAAACGCCACACTCGGTTTTGTCGTGAGTATTTCTCTTTTTACTGTCATCATCTTTGCAGCAGTTTTCGGAACCTTGATACCCTTATTGTTGAATAAATACAAGATCGACCCCGCCTTAGCCACAGGACCATTCATCACGACATTGAACGACGTCCTAGGTTTGTTTATTTATTTTACTGTCGGGATGCTTCTTTACAATTTGTAAAATGGAAAAGATTGCATTTCTGGACACCGTTCACCCAATTTTGTGGCAGCGACTTGAAAATGCAGGATATACTTGTATTGACCTAACGGATAAAGATCGCGCGACATGCATACAAAAGCTTCATGATTGTACTGGAATTGTCATTCGTTCAAGATTTACAATGAATGAAGAGTTTCTTCAATTTGCACCTGACTTGAAATTCATTGCTCGTTCCGGTGCAGGAATGGAAAATATTGACACATCTTATTGTGAATCAAGAGGAATACAACTATATAATGCCCCTGAAGGAAACAGGAATGCAGTTGGCGAACATGCTTTGGGTATGCTTCTCTCACTTTTGAACAAGCTCCACGCAGCAGATCGGGAAGTTCGTTCGGGTAAGTGGGACAGAGAAGGAAATAGAGGCTGGGAACTTGATGGGAAGACCGTTGGTATTATCGGTTATGGAAATAATGGAAGTGCATTCGCAAAAAAATTGCGCGGATTCGATGTCAAATTAATGGCCTATGATAAGTACAAGGAAGGTTTTGGGGATCATTTTGTTATGGAGTCTACCCTCGACGCGATCCTTAATCATGCGGATGTTATAAGTTTTCATATTCCTCAGAACGAGGAAACTCTTTGGATGGTGAATGATGAATTCGTCCAGCGTATTAAAAAACCGATCTGGCTGTTAAACTTATCCAGAGGCAAGATCGTACAGACCTCGTCACTGGTTAAGGGATTAAAAATCGGTAAAATATTGGGGGCCGGACTTGATGTTCTTGAATACGAAAAAAGCAGTTTTGAATCCTTCTTTGAGCAAGAACTTCCAGCTGATTTTAAATATCTTTTAGAGGCTGAAAACGTCATTTTAACTCCTCACGTTGGCGGATGGACGCATGAAAGCTATTTCAAGCTAAGCGATGTCCTTGCAGATAAAATCTTGGGGTTGACTCTTAACAGTTGATCCGAAGAAGATCTCCATAATAAAGTTCTCTTCCCGTAGTCGTCTTCATCCAGAGTCCTGTTAGCTCGATCTTTCGTCCTTCGAAGTACATTGAAGCCAGATCAAGGATCATCGACTGCCCAAGCGCAGGTGAATAGGTATTCATAATTAAAAACCCATCCTCCTCTAACAATTCATTTGCAGTTGCCATCAACTCATCGATTTTTTCTTCAAGCTTCCACTTTTCTCCTTTTGCACCGATTCCCCAGGCTGGTGGATCCATTATGATCCCTTTATAATGATTCCCCCTTTTTACTTCACGTTGGGCAAATTTCAAAGCATCTTCGTGGACCCACTTGATGTTCAGAATCCTACTGGCCTCCATATTTTCTCTGGCCCATGAGATCAATTGCTTAACTGAATCCACATGAAATGTTTCTGCTCCAGTATACCTTGCCACACAAGAAGCGGCACCTGTATAGGCAAACAGATTCAGAAAGCGATGTGATTCGTTTAGCTTGTTGTCAATAAGATCCCAGTTTATTCTTTGCTCGGGGAAGAGTCCGATGTGTTTAAACTTGGTCAACTCGAGGATGAAACTGAGTTTCTTATATCGAATTGTCCAGCGATTAGGGCTTCCCTTTTTCAAACACTTCCATTTTCCTGATTGACCAGTAGCAATGAACTCCCAGTTCGCGAGCTCATACCATTCTGAAAAAGGTTTTGCAGATTGAAAATAGGCCTGAACCTCTGGTCGGATGGTAATTACATTACCCCAACGTTCCAGTTTCTTACCTCCTCCTGCATCGATCAACTCGTAATCGTCCCAGCATTCACTGTAGCTTTTCTTAGTTGCCATCCAGATTACTTCATGCGTGGCATCTTCTTGCGACCACCCATCATTTGGGCCATACGCATTTGATTTTTAGACGGAGCCATTTTCATTTGAGATAACATCATGTTGATCTGATCTTTCATCATTCCGGTGTTATCCAACTTTTTTGCTTCCGCTAACAATTTTTCTGCCTCTGACTTACGACCAGTCTGCACACAGATCCCTGCCAAATGCATTCTCGCAACCGCATTATCCTGACCTGTTCGAAGACCAATCGCCAATGCTTTTCTCAACAGTGCTTCCGATTTAGCAAATCCTAGCTCCTGAGTATTAAGCACCGCTTGTAGAAACAGCACGTACGCATGCTGCTTTTTAGGTAAAAATTCAGGGGCTGTAATTTTATTGATGTGGTATTTTGCTTTATCCGTATTGCCCAACCTCATTTGGTTTAAAGCAAGGATCATTCTCTCATTTCTGAAAAAAGAAAGGATAATGATGGCCGTTACAAAAATGAAGGTAATCCCCCATCCCCAATGACCTGTAACAAATAACCAGGTATTAAAGAACAATGCTAATGCTGCTAAAGCGCAGCGAATGATAAAATTCAACATAGATCAATCAATTGTTGCAATACATTTTAATTCAATAGCTATTGGAGTCGGAAGAGAATTGATCTCGACTGTTGTGCGACAAGGTTGATTATCCTTGAAATACTCCGCATACACTCTATTGTAGACATGAAAATCACGCTTCATGTTCACAAGGAACACCGTAACATCCACTAAATTTCCCCAGCTGGATCCTGATTCTTCAAGAATCGTCTTCACATTCTCAAATACATTACGACACTGCGCCTCAAAATCGAATTCTATGAAATTTCCATTTTTATCCAATTTAAGTCTGGGCACACCTGAATCGATATCATCAGATCCGGCTACTCTTGGTCCTACTCCAGATAAAAAAAGCAAATTCCCAACTCTCCTTGCATGAGGATAAAGTCCAACAGGTTTTGGTGCTTTGTTTGTCGAAATTCTTGTTTGATCCGCCATGGAAAATTTTTGGCAAAGATAATCAATAAAATCGAGGAGTTCATTCACTTTTCGTACAGCAAAATTTTGGTATTGTTTTTGAAATCGACGTTTTGCCTAAATTCGCATTATGAAACACAGGATTTACTTCCTCATTATTGGATTGGTCTTCGGACTAACGTCTTGTATCGAGATCATTGATGATGTTACAATTCACAACGATGGTTCCGGAACATACAAGTACACCGTTAATTTAAGTGCCAGTAAAGTGAAGATTAATTCAATTCTTGCTCTTGATAGTCTTGATGGTAAGAAAGTTCCTTCGAAAGAGGACATTGAAAATGATTTCCTTGATGTGATCGAATCTTTGAAGAAAAAATCAGGAATAACCAATGTCGATTATAGCATGGATTTTTCTGACTACATATTCAAGTTGCAATGCGACTTCAAAAGCATTGAATATCTCCAGGATGCAATAAAAGCAATCGTAAAGGAACAGAGTAAGGAAAAAGACTCAGAAGAATATAACTACAACTGGATCAGTTGGGACGGGAATAAATTAATGAGAAGTATACCTGAACTTGACATAAAACAGACCAAGTCCATGAAACAGGAGGATATCGACCTTCTTAAAACAGGTAACTACACTTCAATTACCCGATTTGATCGTCCGGTTGACCGGTTTGAGAATGCTAAAGCTTTGATGTCCAAGAATAAAATGGCCGTAATGATAAAGACAGACCCTTATTCATTGACTCAGGATTACAATCTGCTCGAAAACACGATTTATCTTACTCCTCAGAAGTAAGCATCCGCGAAAAATTGATAATTTCGCAGTATAATTAATTCATTAGGCTTACATGAGGTTTTACCTTTCGCTGATCGCATTGACCACTGTTCTGAATGGGTTCGCCCAACAATCTGAACTTTTGATTCCAAAGGATGCTGTTACTGTATTCAGTTTAAATAACATTCAACTATTACAGAAAGTTTCTCTTGATGACCTGGTAAGCTATGAGTTCATGTCCGAAGTGCAACAGGAATTATTTGATGGATCGACGAGTGGTAAAACGCTTAAAGATTCGGGATTGGATTTTGATCAACGTTTGAATGTATTTTACGGCAAGGGAGATCAGTATGAAATTTCCGGATTCACTTTTGGAATGAAAGACAAAGAACAACTTTTTACGGTTTTCGATGATTTTGAAAAATCGAAAAGTCCATATGAAGGAGTTGAATTGTACACTTCATTTTTCAACAATCTATTGATCAAGGGAAATCAAGGACTTCTGATCAGAGTTGAACCAACGATGGAGAAGATCGATGAGATCACCGATTCGATATGGTATGCAAGGGGGTTTGAGGATCCGTGGATGGAACTTTACTATCCGGAAGATGATTACGAAGGTGAGTTTGATGGGGAAATGGAGGAAGAAATGTATCAGGAAACGTTTGATACAGAAGATCAGGGCAACTACTTCCCGCCTGACCAGGAAGACCCATTGAAAAAGAATTATTTTGAGCTAAGAGATTCTGTAAATACAATTTATCAGCAGCGCTATTTCAGTTTTGTTTGTGATGAGTTGTTCAAAGACGGGTATAACTTGATGAAACATGATCTACGCTTTACCGAACATATCAAGCATACATCGGAAGGTATATTCTATCTCGACAACTCAAGAAGTGTACAAAAAGCTCAGAATCTGTGGTATCTGCAGACCATGTTCCCTACCCTATATAATGACGTCAAGGAGCTTTATACCGGAAATGTCATTTTGGGGGATCTATTCTTGAAAGACAATGCGGTTGAGTTTAAAGTTGAAGCTCGTTATGGTCAGGAATTAGGTTCGATCTACGAGAAAATGAACAATTCGAAATTTGACAAGGATGTTTTAAAGTACATCCACAAGGATAATTCAGCATTCTTCTCTTACAATGTGAACTTGAGAGAAGCTTATGAGCAGGCATATAAGGTCATCGTTCCTATTCTTGAAAACGAAAGAAATGTTCAGGTTTCTTACAACTTGCTAATGTTGGAGCTTATCAATGAATACGTGAATAAAGACGCTCTTTTCGACACGTATAAAGGAAGCATGTTCGGTACATTCAATGGAATTCGAAAGATCAAAACCAAAAAGATCATTTTCGAATATGATGAGGAAACTTTTGATTACATCGAAAGAGAAGTTGAAGCGGAAGAGGATATGCCAATATTTACTTTGGGGTTCTCTACTGAGAGAGGTGACATTCCGGAAAAGATCCTGAAGCATCTATCCAGATTAACATCCCGCTTCAAAAACATGGGTGATTACTGGGTGTATGAAGAAGCGGTTCTAGACGCTGCGTCCCTTTACATGATCCATAAAAATGGACTTTTTATATTCACTAATGATGAAGACCTTGCCATGAATCATTCAGATGGTTACGGTGCGGATGCTTTGAAGGGGTCTCTGGCGAAGAAAGCCAAAAAGAGTGGCTTTATGTACGGTCATATCGACTGGTCAAGAACAATTGATCATTTCCCAAGAGATTTCTTCAATGAAGAAGAAAACGAGATGCTGGATGCCATGAGAGGTAAAACAGGGAATATGGAGCTCACATCGTCAAAAACGACAAAGGAAAGCACCAAATTCAATCTTGTCTACAATTTCAACGGGGAATACGAGAATTCAGGGAAATACTTGCTTGACCTTGTAAATAGCGTTTACGTTATCTCAAAATAAGATGTTCAAAAAGATCACGCTGATCATTGTTCTGGCAGTGGCTTTAGCGGCCTTTCTGGTGCTTCGCCCCTATATTTTTCGTAAAAACGATCCTCCTCGATTAGAGGATCGAATCCCCGATGCTGACTTTCTATGCCGGGCTTATATCCTTGATGTTGCCAGAGAAACAAGCAGCATGTTGCATTATCACAAGGTAGACTTCAGAGACTTCTTTTCTTATGAATTTTTACTCGGGCAGTCTAAAATGTACGGATTGAATCTTCAGCAAGCTTCCTACTTATTTGCGAATGAGGAAGGAGACTGGGGAGCATTGGTTCAGGTAAGTGACAGCAGTAAGATCTACCAGGGAATTGATCGACTAAAGAAATTTGCCTTCATCTCTGACACTATCGTTAGTGACAAAAAACTGTATAAAATCGAACAGGAACAGATCTACCTCTATTATGACAGATCTTACATGCTCATCTATAAAGGAAATGAAATCACCAAAGTTTTCAATCGTGTTGTAAACTGTAAAAGAGGTGATATTTCGCCGGGATGGAAGGCATTTCTAAAAGAGCGGAAATTCAGAGATGAAAAACTGGTACTCTACTCCAACTGGGAAAAACTAAAGATCAATGGAGTTGAAAATGCTCTTTTTGCACATGACAGCGACTCCACTAGCTTTAGTTTAAAGGCGTATGCAAGAAATAATAAGCCATTGAATATTTCGATGAAGAGTGATGGGGAAAACTTGATCTCAGGCGAATTCACTTCCAAAATGCTCAATGTTCATATAGACATTTCAAAGCTTCGCAAGCATCCGGAAGATCCCATCTACAAATGGCTTAAGAAACTCGGGAACAGGATCAGTTTCCCAACGGAAGATTTCCTCAACACCTGGGAAGGTGACCTTTCATTCAGACAAGGAGGCTATCAGTTGATCAAAGAATCCTACATTGAATCTGAGCTCGACGAAAATTTTAACGTGACTGAAGTGCGCAAGGAAAAAGAGGTTAAAGTTCCTGGGTTTTCCTTACTCTTCTCTGTCAATGAAAATGGTCCTCGCTTTATTAATCGACTTCTGACAAAAGGGATCCTGACTCAGGATGAAAATAAATATCGCTTCCTTTTCTCGCCTCCGTTACATCTGAAAAAGATCAAGGGTTATTACATCTTCCATTCAGGAGAGTACACTCCTCGCAGAGAAACCCACGGCAAGAATAATGGCATCTGGACGCAAAGAGGGACCAAGATCGAGTTTAGCCTTGACAGTCTGAGTAGAAATGAGGTCTTTGGTTCGATCTATATTCCTGTCAAGAAGCTTCTGACCAAGAACCGGTTTTTCTAATCTTTTCCGGTTTTTCATTTCTCAACATCGATGTGTAAATAACTACGCCATTTTTTTTCGTGTCAAGAACTCAAACAAAGTTATCTTAATACAAAAATCAACCCTATGGCGAAAAAGCAAAAGATCTTTGTGCTTGACACATCGGTACTACTTCATGATCATCTTTCGATCACCAACTTCAAAAGCAACGATGTAGCAATTCCCATCACCGTTCTTGAAGAGCTCGATAAATTCAAGATCGGGAATGATACAAAGAACTTTTCGGCTAGGGAAGTGATTCGCTTTATTGACAAACTTTCCGGTTCAGGTAGTCTTCAGGAATGGATCCAACTTGGAAAAGGATTGGGGAAATTCAGAGTTGTTCTTGAGAGCAATCCAAGAGAGATCAATGCTGAATACATCTATTCAGTGGGGAAAAATGATCATAAGATCATTAACGCAGCTTTGTACCTCAAGGAAGTCGAAGTGAAAAGAGAGGTTGTACTGATCACGAAGGACATCAACCTTAGAATTAAAGCAAAAGCCCTGGGCATCGCCGCTGAAGATTATGAAACAGGAAAAGTAAGTGACGTAGAACTTGAACAGTCATCAACCTACAATGTGGATGGGCTGGATTCAGAAGTAATTCGTCAGATCTTCACCAAGGGTAAGATTGATGAAAATGGACTATTAGGGAACAAAAAAGTCACCAATGGATATTACATTCTTAAGAATGGAAAATCATCTTCTCTTGCCTTTTATAATCATCTTTCCGATCAGATCGAGCGCATTGAAAAAGAATTCATCTATGGTATAAAACCAAAGAACGCTGAACAAGCTTTCGCTCTTAATGCCTTAATGAATCCACATATTAAACTCGTCGCATTGCAAGGTGTTGCCGGGACAGGAAAGACATTACTGGCATTAGCAAGTGCGTTGGAACAAAGTAAGGCCTTCCATCAGGTTATCCTTGCCAGACCGATCGTGCCTCTTTCTAATAAGGATATCGGATTCTTGCCGGGAGATGCAAATGACAAAATTGGGCCTTATATGGAGCCTTTATGGGATAATCTGAAATTCATCAAAGCTCAGTTCGGAGAAAACGAGAAGAAACACAAAGCGATCCTGGAAATGGAACAATCCGGCAAGATCGTCATCACCCCATTGGCTTTCATTCGTGGTAGAAGTCTTTCAAACATTATGTTCATCATTGATGAAGCTCAGAACTTAACACCACATGAGGTGAAAACGATCATTACCAGAGCCGGAGAAAACACCAAGATCGTTTTCACAGGCGATGTTCATCAGATCGACACGCCATACCTGGATGAGAACAGTAATGGTTTGGCTTATCTCTTAGACCGCTTAAAGGGTCAGGAGCTTTTCGCACATGTAAAACTTGAAAAAGGAGAAAGATCTGAATTAGCGAATCTTGCGAACGATCTTCTTTGATCAGTCAAGAACATTTTGCAGAGCAGAACGAAGATCAGGAAATTTGAAAACGTACCCGGTCGAGATGATCTTTTCATTGGAAACAAGGACATTTTCAAGTAACATTTCCGCCATTTCTCCAAAGTACATTTTTAATGTAAAAGCAGGCACCGCAGGCAGAAACAGACTTTTTTGAAGAACTCCAGCAATTTCTTTGGTCATTGTTCGGTTGCTTTCATTGCCAGTTGCTGCGTTAAAAGTTCCGCTGAATTCATGCTGAACGACATGAAGATATATACCCGCAAGATCATCAATATGGATCCAGGGCATTGCTTGTTTACCTGTTCCTAAAGGGGCACCTAATCCCCATTTGATCGGTTTCACCAGTTTCTCTAAAGCTCCACCTTTTCGATCCAACACAACTGAGGTTCTGATCTTGGCAACCTTACACTTCGAAGAAAAAAGATCGGCACTCTCTTCCCATTGTTTCACCAATACACTTAAGAAATCCTCACCGTATGGGTCTTCTTCAACATGTTCTTGAGTATCCCAACCGTAACCGTAGCAGTTCACTCCCGATGCTGAAACAAACATCTTGAGATCAACTAACTTATCCGAACACTCAAACAAAAATTCATTTGTTCCTTTTCGAGAGGAGAGCAATTCTTTTTTCCTTTTAGATGACCAAGGCTTGTCTGCGATACCCTCTCCTGAAAGATTGATCAGAACATCAGTTTGTTTGATCTTTTCAAGTTCGATCTCTTTTTTTGAAGGATCCCAATAGACATGATTTTCTTTTCTCACGTTCCTTGTGAGAATCAACACCTGATAACCCTCTGCGGTAAAACTTTTTTCGAGAGCTCTACCTATCAGTCCTGTACCGCCTGCTATTGTGATCGTTTTCATCTTCTGAAGAACAAGTTATAAGCTGAATAGTTCATTCAAAGAATAATCTACCGTTCACCCACTCTGGATCAAGTAAGGCTCCTTTCTTTTTATAAAAATTGATGGCGGGTTCATTCCAATCAAGTACCTGCCAATCCATTCTGCGGACCTTCCTTCTTTTTGCCTCTTGAATAACTTCATCAAATAACATTGATCCGACACCAGTTCGGCGGTATTCAGGTAAGATATACAGATCTTCCAGATAAAGGCATTTCCCCTTCCAGGTAGAATAATTTGTATAGAATAAAGCAAACCCTTTAATCGATCCTGACTCTTCAGCGACGAATGCATCACATGCATGAAGCTCAAATAGATCATTACCAAGTTCCTCGGCAGTATTAACGACTTGCTCAGGGGCTTTTTCGTACTCAGCCAAACCTTTGATCAAATTCATGATCTGATCTTCGTCACCTCGCTTTGCTTTGCGAATTGAGATCATTACTGTACTCCTGCTAAATTGAATCGAAGACGAATTCCCGTACTCATATTCCCTGTTGGATATGATGTAGCAACTTTCGGCGTGTTGATCACCTGATCATAATACAACTGAACCGTAAGATTCTGAGTCACGTTGTAGTCCGCTGAAGACTTGATCGAGATCACTCGTTGACCTGCTGTTGCCTGATTCGTGTTCTCAACGATCTTTCTGATTACAGTAAGGTTGTCTCTGAAGGACATATCGAATCTTACGTTCAGATCAGCTGCAGGGATTCGGTCAAACGGAAGCTTCACTTTCGTGAAACGATATCCGGTTCCGATCACCCATTCCGCACCCAAAACTTCAGTCACCTGATTGTTGTTCAGTGATAAAGTTGCACTTCGATCTTTCTTGAATTCAAATTTCGTGATCAATCCCTGGTTCTTAATGTTCCAAGTTGCATCAAAACCAATCAATGGAGAGAAACGCTCTGAGATCGTTACATTCTGAAGCTGACGAGCAGCAATAAAGTTGTTGTTGATATCAAGAGCAGAAGCACTACCATCAGGATCAAATTCAGCATTAAGGTTCGTCGTTAGTCCAGAAACACTCACCGTAGAGCTATAGGCATGTCTGATCACAAAATTCTTGACATATTTCTTCGCGAATTCGAATTTGTTTAATCCGTTGTAGTTGATCGACCAGTTTGGAAGCGGTGCATTCTTTACCGGATTAATATTCTTTTCGTTGATCGAGTTGTTCGTGTAGCTGGTAAGGAAAGCTCCTGTAACAACCTCCTGTTGTGAGCCATTGTATCCGCTATAGTAACCTGAGATCAACTGGTTTGAATTTGAATTCGTAGCGCCTAGCAACTGAGAAACTAACTCTCTGTTCGCTAACAGATTGTCGAAGGTTCCTGAACGGTATTCTTTATCAAGTAAAGCAAAAGCAGAACCAATGGATACTGTTGAATAGGTCAACGTTCCTGTTTCAAACTTACTCTGACTTTCAAATTGCGTTGTTGACTCATTCCAACGATAGAATTCAGTTGAATTGTTTCCGTAAGTTCTTGTCGCCGTTAATTCGATGGTTAGATCTTTCATCGGCTCTAGACTTGCTCTCAAATTCAAATTCTGAGTGTGCGTTATCGTATATTGCTTATTCAGATTTTCATTTTGAACAAGCCAACCGTTTGAAGAAGCTGTTGTTGCGATATTATAGCCTGTTTCACGTCCCCAAAGGTCATATCTCTGCTGTCCGAATACAAAGCCTGCTAGAGGTGCGCTAAAGTTATTGTTGAAGCCTAGAACACTCGATTCCTGATTATATCCCGGTAGCATTGTCCCATCATTCAAAGCATAGGTTCCTGATACATTTCGTACGGTCATCAATAATCTACCGACAAAACCAGCCACTGGGTGTACCTTACCTCCTCGCTTCTTTTCAGCCTCCTCGCGTTTTTTCTTACGCTCGAATCTTCTCTTTTCACGCTCCCATTTCTTTAATTCTTTCGGAGTCATTTCCTCAATTGGCTTTGGAGGCTCCAACTTATCCGGCAAGGTTGAACCGCCTTTGTTTTGTCCGTTCCCAAGGTTACGACCAGCGCCTCCTGATCCTTTAGCAGCAACAGATCCTCTAGAATTTCGACCATCCGTTGTGATTTTTTTCAGGTATGGAACTTTATTGTAAAGATTCGTAAAGTTAGCCTGGGCTGTCATGTTGATCTGACGGTTATTCTGGATCGTATTACCGAACTCAGATTGACCAAGAGGTGCTCTTTGCCAGTTGTAGGTTCCTGTATATTTTACATTGGCACTCATCCAGTCCGTGATCGGAAGTTTGTCCAACGGAAGCGTATAATTCAAACTATAATTGTGAGAATAGTCCATTGACCTTCCAAAGGTGCTCATCTGACTTGCAATAGTGTCCTTAAATGCCTGATATGCCAAAGGATCTTCCTTGCGATTCACCGCACCATCTCCTTCTTCAAAAATAGATCGATTCGAAGCACTGAATGAGAATTTCAGGTTCTTGGTGATATCATATCCAAGGTTATAATTTCTGTTCCAGTTAAATCTCTTAAGATAAAGAGGAGCAAATTCATAATCAGGGACAAGGTTGTTTCTTACTTGTCGCTCATTATAGGTTCTCAAAAGGTCATTCGTGAACGATATGTTCTTAGGTGTCAAATAGAAGTTTACATCTCTGATCAGGGCAAACCATTTTGACTTCTGCATGAACTTCACCTTCTTGAAAGGTTCGACTGGCTTTGTCTGGAATGAATAATTATAGTTCAATCCACCATTCCATGTCTTTGTTCTATCATAGTTCGTATTGAAGTCTCTCCTTAGATTCTCAGAATACGCATAGTTCAAAGACCAATTGGAAATACGCCAGAAATGAGGTGTAGCACCTGCTTTCATTTCTTTTCGCACTCCGGTGAAATTGTACGATTTACGCTCAGTGAAATCCTGACCATCCCGTGCTCTTTCAGATCTTGTCTGGGCATCATAACCTGCCAATTGAACATCTGGATTGTATGGGTCATATTCTGGGTTAACAACCCCTACTGAGTAACCATAGAAGAAAGGCAAGGTCATTTTTGCCTGACGACCGAAGAACTGACCCAACTGAACATTCGAATTCAAGTCAAAGCCCATTCTCTGATCTCGCTGCCTGTCTTGAACCCTGGATTCCACACTTCCCCAGTTAATACCTGAATAATTTCCTGACATTTGAAGTGTTGCGAAATCAGCAGCCTGAACCTGCATCTGTGCAACAGCTGCGGAACCTCCTTCACTCACAAAATCAGTCAATCGCAACTCGTTGATCCAAACGATCACACATTCCGCTTCATCTTTGTCAGGCCAAGGATTATCTGAATTGATATGAGGATTACGAACACCTACCATGATCGTCCTCATTCCCTGAAGGTTCGGACTTCCTTTCACCTTCAATAATCGTTTCGGATTCTTTGGATCGATTGCAGAATATTCTAAGCTATACGCCACAGAAGTAATACCCTGTTCGATCTTTTTATTTCTTTCCTTTTTCAATTCCAAAAGATCGTCGAAAATGATTTCGACATTGTTGATCTCCGGCCAGATATCCTCAGCTAGAGTTGCACCCCATTGTGTTTCATACAATGGAAGTTCATACTCATAATAGTTGTCGTTGTAATCCGTTCCGAGACGAACGAAAAGTGTTAGGTCCTCGTTGTTGAATGGAATAAGCGGATCGACTTCTTCGGCATGGACATACATTTTCAGCTTCTTGTATGTTCGAACATCAAACTGAACATTTTTGTAGGCCGCGCGTGCATCTCCATCCTGTAAGTTACAAACGTCAAGGACGAGTGACTGCTCATTCAACTGTCGCTGATAGGTTTGAGATGGATCGATCTCACGAATAATACCAGGAGGAATTTCGTACTTGATCGGTTCACGCTGATCATTTTCTTCAACGTTAACAGCAGCAATATTGAAGGTTGTCAAGTTAGGATCAGTTTGAACACTCTCTCCCGGCTGTGTAAGATCTTCCAGATATCTTCTCCACTCACCCCGTACAAATTCCAATCTTGCAAATCGAAGAACCACTTCTTCATCAAAGTCCTTCAGGAACATTCGCATGAAACGAATCGATCTGAAATCCTGAATTCCGTTTACGCGCTTTTCAAAATCTTTGATCGGAACTTTAAACTGATACCACTTTTCAGTTTTATTTCCATTTTGATACACCTGAACGTTCGTGATATAGTTCGTACCAACCTGCATTTGGTTTGGCCTCAAACCAACTTTGTACTGGAAGTAACTTTCGGACTCTGACAAGTTATTATCCTGGTTGATGTCCTCAATGTCAGGTACATTCGTGGCCTGAGTCGGATAACCCTCAAGGTTTTCATTCACAGACATTTCCGTCGTTGGGGAGTTCCCCTCCATCCCGTTGTACTTCTTGTATCGTTCAAGAATGTTCAGCTGGGCATCATCGTAATTGTCATCACGGTAGAAGTTGTAATTATCGTTCGAAGGGTCCGCTATCATCGCCGCTTTCACTGCAGGATCAATAGTCGCATTATTTTGTACCCAATTGACGAATTGCTGATAGGCAATTTTTTCCTGGGCATCATTCCAACCATCCAATCCAATATCCTGATTCCCCCTCGCTTCCGGATCATTATCAAAAGCATTCACAACGATCTGCTGAGACGATAATCTCGCCCATGCTGTTGTGTCTAAATTGTCGGTTGATGAAGTCCCAAATGGTGGAAGACCGCTTTCGTAACTTTTTCTTGAATCCGGTAAAATGTCTTCTGAAATATTTCCAAGGTTGAAATAAAGATCTCCCCCCGTCATTGCTGAGTTTGGATCAGCATTTTCAGCATCCTCATTAAATGGATCAAGAACCCAGAATTGAATGAATTCAATATTCGTTAATTCGAAGTCATTCGTTGTTAGCGCACGCATTACACCTCCCCATCTATTTTCAGGATCGACAAATGTTCCATCGGGATTGTAAGTGTCGGTTGTATCATAGTTGTACATTCCCCTTTCTCTTGGATAATATCCTAGTTCCAGAATTGGAATGTTTGGAATAGAACCATACTGCTGTTGTAGATTCGGGAAAATGTCGGTCTGATTCACGATCCTCATTCGGCTATCCGAAAGCATTGTTGGATCATCCTTGATATGCTGTGGAGTTAACGCATTGTTCTGATAGAACAACGGGTCAATTAAGTACCATGCTGTTTTTGCTCTTTTAAAACCAGCAGAAAGATCCTTGTTGATGGCCTCAGGGAACAGATCGGGTTGACCTTGTGGTACAGAAGCCAATCTCCAGGCAGTTACCGAACGGAGATCTATGGTGCTCTGAGCTCCTTCAAAATCATCAATGTATGAGGTTCCGTCCTTGTTGATCGCTCTTGGTTGACCAGGTATTAAATGCGCAAATTCACCAGTAAAGGAGAGTGAAGACTTTTGGGTCGTGGAAATGACCGGTAACATATCTACCAGTTTTGTCAGGAATGGAAGATCTGTTCTCCAGGCTACATCCAGGCCAAGAATATTGTTCTTGAACGGCTCACTTCCATAATCTACTTTCTGTGTTACTGGACGCTCCATCATTCGCATCCAAGTACCTCCTATATTGAAATTCTCGTTGAAGCGATAGTTGTAGTGCGCTCCCATTAAGGATCTTGCCTGAAATCCAAATACGGAATTACTCTCGATCGAGATCTTAATTGGCGTATTTGACTCTAATAGACCACTATTCAGGATCTTCACACGACCAAGGTTGTAATCGACCGTGTAATCAACCCCTTCTGTCAATTTGATACCACCCGCAGTAACAGAAACGGCACCTTGAGGCACATTCAAAGCATTCAATGGAATATCCGATGAAATCGAGCTCTGATATTCTCCTTTGAAACTGAATCTGTTCTTGCTTGGGATCTGCTGAGCAGCCGTTTTTGTTGAGTCGTAAAGTTCAGTAAATGCTACCTGATCGATCACTACATCAGGTATTCCCGCCCCTTGAAGTTTTGTTGCTAATGTCTTACCGAATGGCTCAACGGTTGAGAAATAGATCCTACCATTTCTTCGGTTAATGGTACCTCCATTTTCTGCTCGGTTACCATTGAAATCAATCGGAACAAAGTCAAAAACACCATCACTGAATGGCTGATTGTTCTGATTCAATTTATCCATATCAAGTAGTGTGACCAACTGTCGGTCATCTACTCCCGGATAAGGGAAGAAAGGAACTAAAACTGAAGTTTCTGGGTTATTGTAAAGTAGATCGATCCTGAAACCCTGCTGATCCACTTGGTAAGCACCAATGGAATACACGTTTTTCATCATCAAATCCCAAACTTTATTATTCGGGTTCGTGATAGTTGGTTTCAAAAGCTTCAATAAAAGGGCCTCTTGTCCACTTGAACCGTCTGTAGAAAACTCACCTACCTGATAAGTCTCTCCCCGATAAGTGTACTCATAAGCTACAGCAAGAACTTCATCATTATTTAATGGAAGGTTCAATGAAATATATCCTAATAAGGCATTGTAGGAGAATTCCTGCTCAGTCAATTTTCTTGCATTCTCAACCTTTTCATATTCGATCGCCTGTTGGAATGGCCCTGGTGAAACCACCTGAGAAGACAATGCCGAAACAGAATTCACAAAGCTTCTAACCAATGGCTGACCAGCTGCCCAAGCATATAGTCCATTCGCATCATTGTCAGGAAGATCCGTCGCAGCCGCTGACCCAGGGTTACCTTGCCAGTTTTCAGGTTTAGCTTCTCCTAAATCGGCAAATGCCAGAATGTTTCTTGTGTTTTCAGTGTTGTTTGTTCGGTTGGTTACCCAAACTTCCATACGCGTGATATAGGTCGTTGAGTTAACAATCGGCATTGTCGACATTGCCTCATCATAATGGTCATGATGATAAAGGTTCAGGAAATAGTGTCGATTGGCCTCATAATTATCTGCAGATAACTCAAATTTCTGCACCTGCGCTTTACCTGTGATGTTGATCTCTTGTCTTTTTCCCTTCGAAGATGCAGCGATAAGGTCTACCGTTGATCGACCAAACTTCATTTGGGTCTTAGCTCCAAACAAGGTTTGTGAACCCTGGATCAATGAAGTCGGAAGTTCCATGGCAACGTTTCCTAATTCGATCTTTTGCATGATCTGATCTTCATCACCCGTATATTCCAATTTTGAAATGTTATCAAAATCAAAGGCTGCCTGTGTGTTATAGCTGGTTCCGATCTTTAATTTTGTTCCGATCTGACCCACAAGATTCATCTGGATCTGCTGCTGAAAATCAAATCGAGTTATCCTCCTCTGCTTTACCGGGAGAATAGGATTGTCATAACGTGACGAGTTCACCCCAAAGGATAATTCGACGGACCCTTGCGGACGAATAGTGATCTCATCTGAGCCAAAGAAATTTTCAAATGCTTTAGACCCGATTTTGATCGGTAGCTCAAACGGCTGTCCTTCGGCAGTTTGCTCATCGATACGGTCTTTCCAGTTCTCACGCAATGATTTCTGACGCTCATATTCGATGTATTCTTCAAGTGTCATCATCGAAGGATTTCGATAATTGACATTTGTTCCCATCGTTTCTTTGAAAACGTATGTTCCTGTGATCGGATCATACACGATCGTTTGATTTACAGAGGTTGGGTCTCCAAGATCGAAGCTCTGCTGCGAAGTCTGGGTAGGATCGTTGCTATTTGAAATAGGGTATAATAGTGTTGTGTCAGGATCCTGTGCAAATAATGCATGTGCGAACAGCAGCTGCACAAGTAGCAGCCCAACGTGTTTTGTCGTTCTCAAAAGCAGTATTCTATTCATTATAATATCTTCAATGCTTCTTTGATCAGGAATTCAACAGAGTCTTCCCCTGAAGAAACCTTTTCAATTGCCTTTTCAGCTGATTTTTTGTCAAATCCCAGTGAAATCAATGCTGTTAACGCATCAAAACGATTCGTATTGTTTTGAGTAAATATATTTTCAGAAGAAAATGTCATTTTTAACATTTTGTCCTTCAAGTCAACAATTACCCGCTGTGCGGTCTTTGCTCCAATTCCTTTTATACTCTGAATTGTCCTCACATCTTCATTCTGGATCGCCTGAGCGATATCATCCGGGAGCATAGAGGACAACATGATCATAGCAGTATTAGGACCAATTCCTGAAACAGAGATCAAATGTTCAAACATTTCTCGTTCTTCTTTGGATGCGAATCCGTACAACAAATGAGCGTCTTCGCGAACGATCAATTTGGTGTACACCCGAACTGCTTCATCATCTCCAAGATTTGAAAAAGTATTCAATGAGATCTTTACCCCATATCCTATACCCCCACAATCTATCACAAGATCTGTAGGATTCTTTTCAATTAATCTACCTTGAAGCTGAACGATCATTCTTTATTTGTTTTGGGCATCAACAACTGCGATCTTGACCATGTTAACGATCTCTCTTACAGAGGATCCCATTTGTAAAACGTGAACGGATTTCTTTAAGCCAACCAAAACTGGACCGATAGCATCAACTTCAGTCATCTTTTGTAACAGCTTGTATGCAATATTACCTGATGACAAATTTGGGAAGATCAATGTATTCACCTGTTTATTCGCTAAAGTTGAAAAGGAAAATTTCTCGAGCATCAACTCGTTATCAAGCGCAAAATTAGCCTGAACTTCACCATCCACAATAAGGTTTGGATTGGTTTCATGCAAGATTTGAACCGCTTTCGCCATTTTATCTGCATCCGGACCAGTTGACGAACCAAAATTTGAATAACTCAAAAGAGCAATTCTTGGGGTCACTTTGAATTTACGAATCGTCTTTGCCACGTTACTTGTGATCTCAGCGATCTCTTCTGCCGTCGGATTCAAGTTAATCGTCGTATCAGCAAGGAACAATGGCCCTTTCTTCGTTACAAGAATGTACATTCCTGAAATGGTTTTAACATCTTTCTGTAAACCAACCGTCTGTATCGCGGGACGTACAACGTCTCTATAATTTCTGGTGATCCCTGAAATCATTGCGTCAGCATCACCCATTTCTACCATCATAGCACCAAAGTGATTTCTTTCGCGCATGATCTGAATAGATTCGAATTCGGTAAAGCCTTTACGCATTCTTTTTTCAAAGAATTTCTTACCAAATAAGATCCTCCTTTCCTCTTCCTCTTCACTTTTCGGGTCAATGATCTGTGTGTCCGGAATCTCAATGCTATATTCTGCGATCAATTTTTCAATCTTGTTTCTTTTTCCAAGAAGGATAGGCATTGCCACACCTTCTTCCCAAGCGGTTTGTGCTGCTTTCAAGATCTTTATATTATCGGCTTCTGCAAAAACAACCCGCTTAGGATTCGCTTGAGCCTTTTCGGTAATATTTCTTACCAACTTATTATCAAGACCCAAACGGTTCTTAAGTTCCATTTCATATGCATCCCAATCCTTGATCGGCTCTCTGGCAACACCTGAATCCATAGCTGCACGAGCAACAGCAGGCGCAACATAATAGATCAAACGAGGATCGAGTGGTTTTGGAATGATCTGATCTCTACCAAAAGAGATGCTCTTTTCTCCATATGCCTCAACCACCTCTTCCGGAATCGTTTCTTTTGCTAGTGACGCGATTGCTTTTACGGCAGCAAGTTTCATTTCTTCGTTGATAGTTGTAGCCCTTACATCGAGAGCCCCTCGAAAAATGAATGGGAAACCAAGAACGTTGTTTACCTGATTCGGATGATCAGAACGTCCTGTAGCCATGATAATGTCTTTTCTAACCGAAGTTGCTTCCTTGTAAGAAATTTCCGGCTCCGGATTCGCTAAAGCAAGAACGATAGGATCCTTGGCCATAACTGCGATCATTTCCTTAGAAACCAATCCACCTCTTGACAAGCCAAGAAATACATCTGCTTTTTTAAAAGCCTCCTCAAAAGCGATGTCCTTTTTATGTCCAGAGAAAAGTTTTTTCATTTCGTCAAGATCCGTCCTTCCGCTGTGGATCAAGCCCTTAGAGTCAAACATAAAAATGTTCTCCAACTTTGCTCCCAATGCATGATAGAGTCGAGCACAACTCAATGCTGAAGCTCCAGCTCCCGACACCACGATCTTTACCTTTTCGATCTTTTTGTTGGCGATCTCCAAAGCGTTCAAAAGAGCAGCGGAAGAAATGATCGCCGTTCCATGCTGGTCATCATGCATGATCGGAATATCAAGTTCTTCTTTAAGCCTTCTTTCGATCTCAAAAGCCTCTGGCGCTTTAATGTCTTCGAGGTTAATACCTCCGAAAGTTGGTGCTATTGCCTTTACTGTTTGAATAAAAAGTTCAGGGTCTTTTGCATCAACTTCAATATCAAAAACATCTATGTCCGCAAAGATTTTAAATAGAAGACCTTTCCCCTCCATAACAGGCTTGGAAGCTTCTGGGCCAATATCACCCAATCCCAAAACAGCAGTTCCGTTGGAAATTACAGCTACTAAATTCGATTTTGACGTGTATTTGTAAACATCCTCCTTGTTTTCAGCAATCCTGAGACATGGTTCTGCAACCCCTGGAGAGTAAGCCAGAGACAGATCCCTTTGGGAGGAATATGGTTTTGTCGGAATTACCTCGATCTTTCCAGGTCTTCCTGAAGAGTGGTAATCAAGCGCATCTTGTTTACGGATCTTAGCCATAGATGTTTTTTGAAGCTTGTAAAGATACTAAAATGCATGGTAATAGCACGATATTGATAGAAACAAAAAAGCCCGGTGAAAACCGGGCTCTTCCATCAATTAATGATTATTATCTGATAACTACGTTCTGAGTTTGAGAAACTCCTTCTCTAGAGATCTTAACGATATAACTTCCTTTTGCCAAGTCAGAAACTGGGAACTTCACAGTTTGTGAACCTGTCAAACCTGTTAACGTTTGAGTTGCAACCATTCTTCCCTGAAGATCAAGGATAGCGATCACATAATCTCCATTTGCTTCAAAAGAAACATTAAGCTCTTCCGAAGCAGGGTTAGGATAAACACTCAAAGAATTTGAAAGATTTTCTTCGATACCCGCAACTCCATCCAAAAGGAATGCATCACCAGCTTCTGATCCAGTTGGGAAGTCAGATACACCAGCGATCTTAACCCCATTTACCCATACTTCAACCAATCCGTTTCCATATCCGCTGTCAAATCCATCTCCGTATGAGTCAAGAACCTCTAAACTGTAACAATCATCAGGCAAGAACGTGTTGATGTCAGGCTGTGGATAAGTTCCATTAGCAGCTGCGTCAGAATAAGTAGGAGAAGAGTAAGCAGTTGTACCGTTACTTCTCTTGATCTTCCAAGAAGTTTCAGAACCATATCTGTCAAGGCTAACTTTCACAACAACGTTGTTTGAAGTACCAGTACTAGCTAATCCAACCTGAGTTGCAACAGCATTATTTGCAGCATTTCCATCTGCAGTTGTAATTGAAATGTTCAGGTTGTGGTTAGTGTTTGTTGGTGTGAACTGTCCGATAGTTACATCAGCAATACCATAGGTACTCAAGTTCCCTGTCCAGTTGTAAGTAGCAACTGTTGTTGCACCTTCAGTTGCAGTAATTGTACAAGAAGTCAACGGTGATGTTCCATTGTTCTGAAGTCTTACTACAAGATCAACAGCTCCACAAGCTTTGTTATCACCCAAGTACTGAAGAAGAGCTCCGTCATTTGGAGCAGATGCAGGAGCAGGACAAGAAGAAACTGTTCCATAAAGAGCAGATGCAGACAACTGACCTACTTCACTGATCGTACGGTTAGGACAAATCTTGTAGATAGTAGGGAAAAATCCGATATTGTATCCATTGTTGATCTGATTCGCCACTGTAGAACCTGGGTTTGCCATTGGGAATTCGATCTCATATGATCCAGTTGGATTGATCCAGTTCCCGATTGAACCAGCTCCGTCCAACATCGTTGCATCAGCAGTAGAAGCGTCACCTTCAACCCAGATCACCATAACGTCGTCAGTAGTAGAACCACTAACTCCTGGATGACCAGCAGGACCGTGCGCTGCATAAAGGTCTTCTAAAGCCCCTCCTTGATGATAACTCCAACATGGTCCACACCAAGTTGCAGACACATCCATGATTACTGTATAACCCATATCCAGATAATCATACAACGTAAATGTACCGTTGTTGTTCAATCCTGCATTAGCCAAACCTGGCTGATAAGCAGTAACGGTGAAATTAGGAGCGATAGATCCATCAGCCAACTGAGCGTTTACTGAAAAGAAACCTCCTGACACCAAAAGAGCAGAGAATAATAGTTTTTTCATAGTTTAACTTTTATAATTTTTCGACATTGATAGTGTAAAGATAGAAGAACGCTTCTTCCTTACGAATGTGAAAGTTATGAAATTATTGGACTCCTAAAACAAGCTAAATAGTTATTTTTAAGAGACAAACAAGAATTTCTGTGAAAATCAAAACAAATCGTATAGTAGTCTTTTCTGGCGCAGGCATGAGTGCTGAGAGTGGAATTTCAACTTTTAGAGACTCTGGAGGTCTCTGGGAACAATACAAAATTGAAGAAGTTGCCACACCGGAAGCATGGAGAAAGAATCCTACACTAGTGCAGGAGTTCTACAATTTAAGAAGAAAACAAATCATAGCATGTGAACCCAATAAAGGACATCTACTGATCGCCCAAATGGAACACCATTTCCCAGTAACAGTCATTACACAAAATATTGATGACCTTCATGAAAGAGCTGGCTCTAAGGATGTTTTGCATTTGCACGGAAATATTCGGTTTTCTAAGAGTTCCGGTCCCAATAGTGGAAGGAATTATTTCCCAATCGAAGGATGGGAGTTGACTATGGAAGAACGTTGTCCGGAGGGATATGTGCTCAGACCTCACGTCGTATGGTTCGGAGAAGAGGTCCCAATGTTATCAAAGGCAGCCGAAATTATATCGAAAGCCGATATTTTGATTGTTATTGGAACTTCTTTGAATGTATATCCAGCTGCAGGGTTGATCCATTTCACGAAGAGCGATGCAATCAAGTATATTATTGACCCAAATGTTCATGAATTTTCGTTACCATCTGGATTCAATGTTATACCTGCCGGTGCTGAAGAGGGTCTTCAACGACTACTACAAGAACTTCAATAAAAAAGGACAACCGAAGCTGTCCTTTTCAAAATTTTATTTTCCTTTTTTGAGCTGCTCTTTTACGTATAGCTCGATGGCGCCTGTCATGGAAGGAGCATTTGGCTGAGGAGCATGAATATCAAGTCTCAAATTATTCTTAACCACTGCATTCGCCGTAGTCGGTCCAAAAGCCGCGATTAACGTTCCGTTTTGTTTAAAGTCAGGGAAATTCTTTAATAATGATTCAATTCCTCCAGGGCTAAAGAACACCAGCATATCGTACTTCACATCCTCTAGATCAGAAAGATCAGAAGCAACAGTTCTATACAAAACTGCCTTTGTAAAATTCATCTTATTATCCTCTAAGGTAATCGGAATTTTATCTCTTAAGATATCTGTGCACGGAAGTAAGAACTTCTCAGATTTGTGCTTCTTCATCACCTCTACAAGATCCTCTATCGTCTGTTTACCAAAGAAGATCTTTCTCTTACGATAGGTCACATATTTTTGAAGGTAATAGGCAACGGCTTCAGAAATACAGAAGTATTTCATTGTATCGGGAACTTCAAATCTCATTTCTTCAGCAATTCTGAAAAAATGATCAACCGCAGTTCTGGAAGTCATGATCACTGCCGTTTGATCCGCAAGATTAACTTTTTGCTGACGGAACTCCTGAGCACCAATACCCTCTACATGTATAAAAGGTATGAAATCAATTTTCAACTTGTACTTTTCAGCAAGGTCAAAATAAGGCGACTTATCTCCTTCTGGTTTCGGTTGCGATACTAAGATAGTTTTGACAGCCAAGTTTCAACGAATTAAGTAACTTAAAAATCAACCCCTAAATTCATCTCAACGTAGTGATATGCTACGAATAGTGGTAGAATTTCGAGAGTGCAAAAATATAAAATTATATAATACCAGCTTACTCCAGCACCAATAACTACAATGCTATTTTTTATTACTCTTACAAGATTCATTAAATTGAATAATACTATAACAATCATTGAGAGCTGCTCTTTAAATTGAGGATTCAAATACCAGACAAGCCCTATAAAAGCGAAAAGAATCCCAAAAAAATGAAATCCGACAAACGTATTGGCCAGGATCGTTCTTTGAGGCAAGGATTCACCAATTAACCATCCTATTATTCTTGGAAGTAAAGATTGCATGACAAACATCCAGGACACGATCAATGCTGAACTAATGATACTGATGGACCAATCCAATGGAATCATATCAATCGAAACATAGAATGCACAAACAAACTGGCTGATTAAAAAATTTAAAAGCAATCCAACATTGACAAATGACTCTAATCGATAGGTCTCCTTAAGACGATCATCAACATGGGTGGTGCTGTTCAACAGTTTAAACAAATGCACATAGGCCCTACCGTTGTTTAACCGAACGGAAGAAAGCAAAATGAAATTTAACAGGAGTAAACTTCCGATCCATAATAATTCATGACCTCCCTTAGGTAATAAGCTTTCAGGATTATTGACAACTCCATCTCCGAAAAACACCCCTTCTTTCAAGTCTTTATGGTTCGTAATATTGACACAAAGTTACATGAGGTTCTTTTGAAAACTCACCTTGTTGAAAATTATTTAAATTTGCAACCAAAATTATTCTTCATGAGAACGGATCAATATGTACATCCTGATTACTATAATCTTGATGATCTTTTAACAGACGAACATAAGTTAGTGCGCGATGCCGCACGTGCATGGGTGAAAAAAGAAGTATCACCTATCATTGATGAGCATTATGAAAAAGCAACCTTTCCTAACCATCTATTATCGGGACTTGGTGAAATCGGTGCTTTCGGACCATATATTCCTGAAGAATACGGAGGCCCTGGACTCGATCAGATCTCTTACGGTTTGATCATGCAGGAATTGGAAAGATGTGATTCAGGTCTAAGATCTACTGCATCTGTTCAATCTTCACTTGTCATGTATCCAATCTGGAAGTATGGTACTGAAGAACAAAAACAGAAGTATCTTCCAAAGTTGGCAACAGGTGAAATGATGGGTTGTTTTGGTTTAACTGAACCAGATCACGGATCGAACCCAGGTGGTATGATCACAAATTTCAAAGATGCAGGAGATCACGTTATTCTGAATGGAGCAAAAATGTGGATTTCAAATGCACCTTTCGCTGATATTGCTGTCGTTTGGGCAAAAGATGAAAGTGGAAGAATCCATGGATTGGTTGTAGAAAGAGGAATGGAAGGTTTCTCTACACCAGAAATGCACGGAAAATTATCTCTTAGAGCATCTGCTACGGGAGAATTGATCTTTGTTGATGTTAAAGTTCCTAAAGCAAATATTTTACCTGGAAGATCTGGACTTGGCGCTCCGTTGAGCTGTCTGGATTCTGCTCGTTTTGGTATTGCATGGGGTGCACTTGGTGCTGCTATGGATTGTTATGATCAAGCTTTGAGATATTCAAAAGAGCGTCAGCAGTTTGGAGTTCCGATCGGTGCTTTCCAGCTGATCCAGAAAAAATTGGCGGAGATGATCACTGAGATCACGAAAGCGCAACTTTTAACGTATCGTCTTGGGCAATTGAGAAACGAAGGGAAGGCAACTTCTGCTCAGATCTCAATGGCAAAAAGAAATAATGTTGAAATCGCATTGAATATTGCAAGAGAGGCACGTCAGATCCATGGAGGAATGGGTATTACCAGTGAATACTCGATCATGAGACATATGGCTAACCTTGAATCTGTAGTTACGTATGAAGGAACGCACGATATCCATCTATTAATTACAGGAATGGACGTGACAGGAATTCCTGCGTTTACCAGAGAAATGCCTGATCTTAAATAAGATTTAATCTTCATGAATATAAAGAGCCATTCTAGTCGAATGGCTCTTTTTTTTACATTTGCTTCTCAACCATGCGACTATTACTCTGTGTCATATTGCTTTTTGCTTCAGGTCTTCATTCGAATGCTCAGGATAGATCACTTAAGGAAAAACTCGAAAAGTTAAAAAAGGACATCCGCCAAAGCACCTACTATGATAGTAGTACTGTGTTCAAAAAAGGTCAAGAGGCAATTGAGCTGGCAAGAAAGAATAATCTTCCTAGTGAAGAAGCGACTATCTATCAGTTTTACGGTAATTTTTATTACTTCTCTTACAATGTCGAGAAAGCAAAGGCCAATTATTCAAAATCCATAGAAATAGCCAGAAAAGCCGGCAATCTGGAATTAGTTAACTCAACGAAGATCAGATTAGCCTTCATCGAATCTGCTGGTGATGTGGTAAAAGCTGAAAAAAAATTCAAAGAACTATTGGTTGAAGCCGAGAAAAACAATTTTCTGGTGAATCAAATAGAGATCTTCAATGGTTTAGGAAATCTTTACTCAGACCGTATGATCCGAGATACTGCTATGAATTATTATCTCAAAGGGTTAAAGCTGGCTGAGAAAGAAAATCGCAAATATCATCAGGCGATGATGCTGAACAATATTGGCCTGCTTAAATTCTCAGACAAAAAGATCAGCGAAGCTGCAAAGGATTTTGAACGGGCTGTAAAGCTCATTACCAATATGAATGAGGACCGATTGATGCTTAACTTAAATAACAATCTTGGTCTAGTGTTCAAGGAACTCAAGGACTACAATTCAAGTATTCAATATTATCAGAACACTCTTTTGAATGCCAGAAAACTTGGTTTTCCTCAAGCAGTCAGCGTGGCCTATTTGAATCTTTCAGACAGTTACCTTAAGAACAAAGATTTCACAACCTCCGAAATTTATGCTGACTCAGCGATCAACAGGTTAAGGGAACTGAAAGAAATGAATTTCCTTGGAATGGGTTACTTGATCAAATCAAATATCCATCTTGATCAACAACATTTGGTAGAAGCTAATATTTATGCCGATAGTCTTAAGTATTTTGCTTCATACTACAGTAGCCCAAACAATATGCTCGAGTATTATAAACTCAAATCTGATATTAAGAAAAAAGAAGGTGACTTCAAAAATGCCATGTTCTTTTTAGACAAATATTACCAAATCAAGGATAGTTTGGAAGAAATCACGAATGACGATAAACTTGCGGAATTGCAAGTCATTTACGGCAAAGAAAAGGCCGATGCAGATCTTGAAAATGAGAAAAACAAGAATTCACTTTTGTCGAAAGAAAATGAGCTTAAGCGCACGAGGATGAATTTAATCATCATTATTTCTGTATTTCTTATCCTCGTGGTTAGTTCAATCCTCTACATACGATATATGCGAATTGTCAGAAATCAAAAAGAATATTTCACACAAAAGTTGATCGAAAACACGGACAATGAACGTTCAAGGATCTCAAAAGATTTGCATGATGATATCGGTCAATCCTTGTCCATCATCAAATCCAAGATCAACATGTTTAATTCTGGTAAGATCCAGGATCTTGAGGGATTAGACAAAGAAGTTGGAGAAGTTATCGAACAAACAAGGGTGATCTCTCATCAACTGCATCCTTCCGCTGTTGCCAAAATGGGATTGGAGAGATCAATTGTTTCACTCCTGGAAAGAACTCAATCAAACACAGGAATCGTTTGTAGTATTTCTGTCAAGAAGGACGTTGAAGCCATCGATAATGAAGTAAAAACACAAGTTTACCGCATAATTCAAGAATGCATCAACAATACCATCAAACATGCGAATGCTACAGCACTAAAAGTCAGCTTATCACAACATTCAGATACGATAACGATGACCTATCAAGATAATGGAAGGGGAATGTCTGACGAAAAAAAGAATTCAGGGATAGGAATGCTGACGATCAAAGAAAGAGCTGCTGCTATCAAAGGAAAAATTCATACTCCATCAACGGACAAAGGTTTCAAATTAATATTAACAATTCAATCCACCTGACATGCTGATCTACATTGCTGACGACCATCCAATTTTCAGAAGTGGCTTAAAATTTCTTCTCCAGAATTCTTTCAATGAAGTGACGGTCGAGCAATTTGACAATGGTGAACAAGTGATTGATGCAGTAAAAATGAAAGTTCCAGATATCGTCATTGCAGATATCGATATGCCCGAAAAGAATGGATTGGAGGTTTGTGAGATCCTTTCAAAAGACAATTGCACATGTAAGATCATCATCCTAACCATGTATAATGATCTGGAGATGTTGAAACTGGCCTTCTTTAATGGAGCAAAAGGATACCTGGTAAAAGACAATACCTCTGAAGAATTAGTGGATTGTATCAACTTTGTGCTCGAAGGAAAGTCATACGTGGCCAAAAGTATTCGAGAACAACAGCAGCTCTATGACAATTCAGATATGAACAAGGTACATATTGCAGAATTGTTAAACTCTTTGACCAGAACAGAACTAAAAACATTGAAGTTAGTAGCGCAAAAATTGTCGAGCAAAGAAATTGCCGATCTACTATTTGTATCTGTTAAATCTGTCGAGAACTACCGTTCACGCATCTGTAAGAAATTAAATCTGGACGCTCGAAATAATAGTCTGATCCTTTGGGTAATGGATAACAAAACGATTATTGAAGGAATCAAATAATTTTTGTAGATTGGGACGTAATTGATGTAAAATTGAGGGGGCAGCCCCTCAGAAAGGACCTCATAGAACCTTTAATTTTGCGCCATATTGAACCTAATCGTATGAAAAAACTGCTACTTGCTGTTTGCGCCTTATCTTTTATAGGGCACATTCAATCTCAAACCACTACTTCCTTCAGGATCAATTATGATCAAGCATTAATGGATCTACCCGGAAATGCAATTGAAGGTCTTACTGCAAATACATACGTTTTCGCAGGGACTAATGTCAACTTTCTTCCCATTTATGGTACAGTAACCCAAATAGACAATTCAGGAGCTCTGACATGGGCAAAGAGATACTATGACGGTTCGTTTGGGTTTCAGATCAGCGACATTAAAAAGGACGCATCACTCAATGAATATTACGTATGCGGTGGTTCAGAATCAAACGCTGGAGTTTTTATGAGACTCGATGCCGCTGGTAACGTTGTTGTTTCAAAGAAGTTCTCGATCGCAGAGGCTGATGGAGCTTATTTACAAAGAGTAATAAAGGTTTCTGATGGTGGATATGTAGCTGTTGGTTATGTTACTGGACATGACCCAGATGGAGCAGGGCCGGAACAAGATTTTGCGCCAATTACATACACTGATAATAATGGAGATTCTCAAACAGATTATATAAGTTCTCCATTAATCGTAAAATTTGACGCAAGTGGAAATCATCTGTGGCATAAAGTTTTTCGTTATTACACTTCAGCTGCAAAAACGACAGCAATATATAATGATGCCTGGTTAAATGACGTAGTTGAAACTACTGATGGGTACATTGCGGTTGGTCAATATGATGTTAATCAACATCGTTCCAACACAAATTCTGATGGCGATGATGCAACAGCAACAGATGCCATTGTATTAAAAACTACAACCGCAGGTACGATCACCTACCACAAACAATATGATACTCAGAACACAAGCCCTACTCAGTCAAGTAAAACCCTACAGGCAATAAGTCTGACATCAACTGGGGTTCCTATTGCAGCGGGAACGGATAATTCAAGAGAATGGATCGTCAAATTTGCCGGAACCGGTGGATGGGTATCCACTTTCAGCCGTTTGTTTACCTATCCTGGATTCGGCGCTGTAGCTGATGTGTCTCAGGTTTACGAGGTTACCGGAAGTACAGATCTTGTGACTATGGCTATGTATATAAACCCATTTGCCTTCACTTTTGCCGACGCAATGCACAGAGTAAACTCTACTGCAACAACAAATGTTTGGGCAAAAACATACACGTTTGGATTGGCAACAATTTTACCTAGAGGATCCAAAACTTCTGATTTAGGTTATATCATGATCTCAACCGCCATGGCTGCGAGTTTTGATTACCACATCATCAAAACGGATCCGAATGGTGATACTCCTATCTCGGGTGGAACTCCTACTAACTGTGCCGCAGGATCAATCACGCCAACAGCTGCTGCTGGAACTACAACAACTTCAGATCCTTATAACAACAATTACAGTGGGACAGTTAGTTCCCAAACATTAGTGGTAACAGTTGCAAATATTTCTCCTACAACTAACATTCAATGTTCGAAAGTAATTGCACCATGTACCCCACCTGCGGCTGCTACAACTGTAACTGCTACACCAAGCACAATATGTCCGGGACAGTCTTCGACAATCACGGCCTCAGGACCTGCAAGTAATGTTACATATAATGTTTATACTGCAGCAACTGGAGGTACAAATCTTGGTGCCGCTCCATTAGTGGTAAACCCTGTTGCTACAACTACATATTACCTAGAGACCGCAGATAACAATGATCCTCTTTGTGTTAGTGTAACGAGAGTAGCGGTTACGGTAACTGTTGATCCGGCTCCAACTGCACCAGTAATCGGAACAATAACTCAAACGACTTGTACGGTTTCAACAGGCTCTGTTGCATTAAGTGGGCTGCCGGCTTCAGGAACATGGACAGTTACTGCCTCTCCTGGTGGAGCAACAATTACTGGTACAGGGACGATAGGAACATTTACAGGTTTAGCTCCAGGAACATACACTTTCACTGTTGAATCTGGAGGTGGCGGAGGAGGTCCTGTAACTGCCTACTCAGAAGATTATGATGGGAACGGTGGAGCAGGAAGTACTTGGGCAACGCTAAATCAAAATGTGGGGGCTCAAGGTTCTGCAGCCAATTTGTGGTATATCAGTGATCAGGAAGATGGTAATGCAGCTGGACAATGTGGTTCTGCAGGAAGTGGAGATCAATCACTGCATGTAGGTTCTTCTACAGTTGGTGATGCGGGTGCAGCTTACGATGCTTCCGCAGATGACCCATTCCTTTGTGGATTTTTACCTCCATTTGGTTGTCCAGTAACAACAAACAAAAGATCCTTTTCCCAAAACATCAATACTACAGGTATTACAGGAATGACATTAGCTTTCAATTATATTGAAAATGGAGAAGGATCTGATGATAATGCTATTTTAGAGTATAGTTTGGATGGTGGTACGTCTTGGCTTACATTGTTTGACCTGGCAAAAACACCACTTGGAGCTTGTGCCCCTCAGGGAACCTGGACTGCATACTCAATTGCGCTTCCTCCAACTTGCGAAAACATCACGAACTTAAGAATTGGTTTCAGATGGCAAAATGATGCCGATGGGAATGGTACAGACCCTTCATTTGCTGTTGATGATATTACTATCACTGGAACCTCTGGGGGTGGCGGAGGATGTACTTCCATTGCATCTACATCCGCAACAATCAACCCGCAACCTACAACTCCATCTGCTCCAGTTCTAGGAACGGTAACTCAACCTACTTGCTCAACTCCAACAGGATCAGTGGCTCTTAGCGGACTACCGGCTTCAGGAACTTGGACAGTGACGGGTTCACCTTCTGGTTCTTTGACTAGTACTGGAACAACAGGAACTGTAACAGGTCTTACTCCAGGGTCTTCGTATACGTTCACCGTTACGAATGCCTCTGGCTGTACTTCCACGGCTTCAACAGCTTCAGGAATGATCAACGCAGCTCCAAGTGTGCCTACTGCGCCTCTTGTTGGAACCATCACTCAGCCTGATTGTACAATACCTGCAGGTTCCGTTGCGCTTAGTGGATTACCAGCATCAGGATCATGGACAGTAACAGGTTCTCCTTCTGGTTCTTTGACAAGCTCAGGCACTACTGGAACAATTACAGGACTTACAGCTGGTGCTTCATACACATTCACTGTTACCAACGCTGATGGCTGTACTTCAACAGCTTCAACTTCTGCGAACATCAATACCGTTCCTGGCGCTCCTTCAGCACCTGTAATTGGAACGATCACTCAACCAACATGTACTGTTGCAACAGGTTCGATCGCATTAAGTGTTCTTCCTGCTTCTGGAACTTGGACCATCACAGGATCTCCTTCTGGTTCAGCAACAGGTACAGGAACGACAACGACGATTTCAGGACTTTCTGCCGGAACATCGTATACATTCACAGTAACCAACAATCTTGGTTGTACTTCTTCTGCATCAGCTTCAGGAGTATTGAATGCGCAACCATCAACTCCATCTGCTCCAGTATTAGGAACAGTAACTCAACCGGATTGTACAACACCTACAGGATCAGTCGCTCTTAGCGGACTACCAGCTTCAGGAACTTGGACAGTGACTGGTTCACCTTCTGGTTCTTTGACAAGTACTGGAACAACAGGAACTGTAACGGGTCTTGCACCAGGATCATCCTACACCTTCACAGTAACCAATGTTGATGGTTGTACTTCTACTACTTCTGCCGCTGTAGTGATCAACTCATTACCGGCTGGTCCATCTGCGCCTACTGGAACTGTAACTCAACCTACATGTATAGTAACAACGGGGACTATTGAGGTTACGGCACCAATAGGGAACTTCTCCTACAGCATTGATGGTACAAACTTCCAGTCTTCAGCGACTTTCGCAAGTGTTGCACCTGCTTCTTACACGTTAATAGTTCAGGATGATAATACGGGTTGTACGACAACTTCAACAACTCAAGTAGTCGTCGATCCAGTTCCTTCTGCTGAGGAGATCACTGTCGATTCAGACAACTCAATTGCAGAGGGTCAGAGTATTACAATTAATGCCTCAGGAAATGGAAGTATTTCTTGGGATAACGGAGACAATGGAAGTCCAATTTCAGTGAGTCCATTAATTACAACGACTTACTGTGCCACACTTACAGATGCAAATGGATGTACTGATTCTGATTGCATCACTATAACGGTAAATTCAGTTCCTGTGGTATGCGGAGATTTTTTCATTCCTACTGCCTTCAGTCCAAACGGAGATAACACCAACAATTCATTTGGAGTTAGCATTAACCTGGATTGTGTAGAGTCTATCGATGTAAAAGTATTTGATCGTTGGGGAGAAGTTGTTTTCGAGACAACAGATGCTGCTCAACGTTGGGATGGAACTTACAAGACTAAGGAACTTGATCCCGCTGTATTTGTCTATGTAATTCGCATTAAAACGTCTGAAATGACTGACGAAGAGACATTTAAAGGTAACGTTACATTAATGAAATAAGCCATGAAGAAGCAATTATATATTTTCTTAATCCTTGTTGTCAGTTCTTGGACTGTAACTGCTCAGGATCTTCATTTTTCAATGAACGATATGAACCCATTGTATTTGAATCCTGCTCAAGCCGGAATGAACATTCATGTGAGAGGATCGATTCAATACAGAGAGCAATGGAGATCTGTTACAACACCTTTTACGACTGGAATTTTTTCATACGACATGAACACCATGAAGAATTCAAGAGGGAACGCTAAACTGGGTGTGGGGGTGCAGGTGATAAATGACAAGGCTGGAGATTCTAAAATGGGTTTGACGCAAGGTAATTTAAACCTATCCGCTGTTCTAAAGCTGGACGAAGAAAGCAAGTTAAGCTTCGGACTTATGGGTGGATTTGGTCAGCGAGCAATCGATTATAGTTCGTTGCGTTGGGAATCGCAATATGTAAATGGTGCCTACAATCAGAATGCTTCAACAGGAGAAAACCTTTCTGTAAATTCGACTACCTATTTTGATGCGGGTGCAGGATTCGTTTGGTCTTATGGTAAAGATCAAGGATACATCACTCAAAACAATGGGATAAAATTCAATATTGGTTTTTCAGCATTTCACTTCAATCTGCCCAACACTACTTTCATGGGAGGTACAGATGTGAAATTGGACACAAAATTCGTTGGATTCACGAATGCTGAGATCGGAAAAGAAAACACCAATCTCACGTTCATTCCAAGTGTTTACTACTTGAGACAAGGTAAATTGCAAAACCTGATCCTCGGGAATACATTCCGATACCTCATCAATGAGGGATCTCATTTTACCGGTTTTGTAAAATCCTCGGCTGTTTCACTTGGTGTAAACTATCGTTTGAAGGATGCTATAATCGGTAATTTCAATTTTGAATATGCGAATTACACAATTGGTTTCAGCTATGATTTAACTGTTTCTGGTTTGTCAATTGTCAATCAATCACGAGGAGCATTTGAAGTTGTTTTCCGTTACAGAACGCCAAATCCGTTTGGTAAAATGTCGAAAGCAAGGATCTAAGGATTCTTGACTTAGAAGAGTATTGATCTTTTTTTATTTACTTTGAGGCTTGAAAATGAGTCTCAGGTACGGTTTATTCTCTATATTTCTCTCATTATCGGCTTTTTTGACGTTTGCTAAAAAAGCAGATGATAATGTATTGCGTCCATTGGATTCTCTTTCTTTTCAGGCCCTTGAATCCAACTCACCGGATATGCTCGAAAAGGCAAATACTTTTCTGGAGAAAACACTACAATACGATCCTTCATTTTATAGAGTCAATGCTTATACTTTACTTGGTATCATTTATAAGAATAGAGGATTTTATGTGACTTCTATCGATTACTATTTGAAATCATATAATGAAGCTGTCATTCTGAAAGATAATGGTAGAAAAAGTGCATGTCTCAATAACATAGGAGCTGTTTACCAGCTACAAGGGAAATTTGATCAGGCGATCGACTACTTCAATCGAAGTCTCGAAATAGAAAAAAAACTGAAGAATCCTCTTCAGACATCTATCCGTTATTTTAATCTTGGCGATTGTTATAAGGAGCTGGACTCTCTTGACCTTGCTCTGAATTTCTTCAATAATTCACTCATCATCGAAAAGAAATACAATAATGCCGAAGGGATTGCCTATGCAAAAATTGGAATCGCAGATGTCTATGAACGATATGGTAATGTTATTGACGCTAAACGAATCATTGTTGAGTTGGAGAACAAGTTGTCAGCAAACCTTCCAGACCTAAAAATACTTTATCACCTTATCAAAGCGAAAATATCCCTCCAAGAAGGCAATTCTCAAGCTGCTGAAAATGAATTGAAATTAGCCCAGTCCACTTCTGAGAGCAACAAGATCAGAACCCACCTTTTAGAAATTTTTGAATTTCAGATCAACATTCTTGAGAATCGAAGTGACTGGAAAGCCGTAGCATCGAAATACAAAGAATATGTAAAATTGAATGAAGAGCTGAATAGCCTTTCCATCAAAAATCAATTGGACGATCTTGCCTATCAGAATGAACTGAAAAGGAAAGAACTTGAAATCAAACTGATTCAGGAAGAAAGAGACTTGGCCAAGAAAAATGAACGTCTTGAAAAAGACCTACGCAATTTTGAACAACGACTGGTGATCTTTATTTCAGGCGTTTTACTGATTATAGTTGCTATTGTAGTTTTCACAATCACCAAATACGCGAAGAATGCAGGCAATTAATCGAAATAGAATTATAGCCTTTGCCTTTGGGATCTATGGAATTCTCAGCTTGTTATTGTTGGGAGCTTTTAACTTCTTTGAGACAAACATTGTCATTACAATAATAGCCCATTTCGTAGGACTTATAGGATTCGAATGGCTTTTTCTGGAATTATCTAAAAAAGGAAGGACAAACAAGAAAATCCTAGTCATTAAAACAATTTCATTTTTCCTTTCAGGATTTATAACTGCGATGATCGGCTTTTTGTTTCTTTCATTAAATACTGATATGCTGCTTGCTTATTTCAGCTCATTCGTGATCATACCTATTCTACCAGCTTCTCTTTTGATGATGTATGAATTGTTCATGCCTATCGACAGATTATTAACGATGAGTATTGATCATTCAAATGACAATAGCGCTGAACAAAAAAGTGATAAAACCCTATCCATTAAAAACGAGACCGGAAAAGTCATTCTAAAAACTTCCGTGAGCTCGATCATCTGTTTTGAATCGAATGATAACTATGTCATCACGTATTATCTAGGGAAAGATGCGAGCGTAAAAAAATCAATGGATCGGCTTTCACTTAAAAACATTGAAGAGATCTTAAAGGAGGAATCGATTGCTTTTGAAAGGGTACACAAATCATTTATCGTCAACCCGGATTTTGTTGATTCTGTTTCCGGACGTTCCCAGGCGTATAAATTAAAGATCACTTCCCTCAACAAGGAGATCCCCGTATCCAGATCCTACGATATCTCTCTTTTTAAAGGTTAACCATTCACCAACAAAAAATTAACCATTCACCCTGTTTTAAGGCTTTACACTGCGCTAATCAGCGGTTGCCGTAATTTTTTTGACTTCAAATCGGTATATTCTTAGGTTTGTAATGTTCAATGAAACAGAGCAGCTAAACCTAATGAAAAACATAGTACTCATATTTTTTTGTTTGCTATTATCCAGATATGGATTATCAATGGTATATTATGTAAATGATAATTCAACTGCAGGTGATGTATATTGTCTTGCCGTCGGGAACAATTCGAATACTGGAACAAGCCCTTCCACCCCAAAACTTTCTCTCACAAACTTTCTTTCAACTTATTCCGCGATTTTAACGTCTGGTGATGCCATTTATGTTGATGCAGGAACATATTCAGACGTGAATTTAACATTAAATTTTAACGGCATTTCAATAATCGGTGCGGGGCCTGCTAAAACAATCTTTGACAATAACTTTGCAAGTTCAGATGCAAATCGACTTTTCAACATAACTGGCTCGAATATTTTACTTCAAGGGTTTTGTGTTACTGAATACAATTATGGGGTTGGAGGAGCTACTGCAATTCAAATTTCTGGCGCTTCTAACTTAACATTGAACAATGTACTTATAGATGAAAACAGGCAAGGGGGAGGATCTTCAACAATTGTAATTAATGGAGGGTCGACTGTCACGTTTAATGGTGGTGGATCAAATTGTAATTCACAAGTTTCTGTAGCTGGAGGTGGGGTTAACGTTGAAGGAAATGGAAATACTGTAACATTCAACAACTACTCTTTTTCAAATAACTCGAAAGATTATCAGGGGGGCTCGGGACTCTACATTGTTGGAAATAATACTACAAGTGTACTAGTTAATAACTCAATCTTTGCTGACAATCGAAACACAAGTGACGGAGGTGCAATATATATAACTGGCTCAAATCTCACAGTTAATAACTCATGTTTAATAAATAATTCAACTTTTAGTGGTTCAGGTCCCAAATATGGTGGAGCAGTTACAGTTGGACGAGGGGCAACCATAACATTCTCGAACTGTAGATTTGAGAATAATGCTGTTAGTAATTCTGGGAATGGTGGTGCGATAGCAATTAATACTCAATTAGCAGGGGCAGGAACAACGGCCACTGTGAACATTAACACGTGCTCATTTACTGGAAATACTTCAAATGGTAGTGGGCATCATTTATATGCCAGAGTTGGTTCATCTAACCCAGCAGTTTTCAATGTCAACAACTGCACTTTCTCTGCAAGCGGGCAAGACATAAAAAATGGTGGAAACACAGCAACAATTAACGTTCAAAACTCCGGTAATCCGAGTACCTCAGGAACTATCAACTTTATAAATTCAAATGCTCCTTCCTCAACAGCAGCAACTGGCTGTCCAATTCTTCAAGGTAGTTGTTATGGAACAATCCTCCCTGTTGAGCTTTCTTCTTTCACCGGTAAATGTCTTGATGGAATGGGAGCACTTACATGGACAACTGATACTGAGTACAGCAATGCGTATTTCACCATAGAAAGATCTCGGGATGATAATGATTATTCGGCTCTTTCCATAATCAACGGTGCCATCAACACCACCAAGAAGACTGAATATCGTTTCCTGGACACAGAAATGCAAAAAGGCACGAATTATTACCGATTATCTCAGACAGACCTTGATGGGCAAACAAGGATCCTAAAGACCATCGCAATCGAAAATAACTGTTTCGGGAATGGCTTAGAGGAAACCGCTTTCGTTGTTGACGCAGAGAACAACCAAGTGCTTTTACTCATGAATGTTGAGCATAAAGTGAATTTCGAATTTACATTAACAGATAACATGGGTAGGCTTTTACTTCATAAAGATTTAACAGCCGATCCCCATCAGAATAAAGTTACTATACTACTACCCGATTCTATGGCAGCAGGTGTTTATCACCTGACTGTCACGGATGGAAGTATAAGAGTTAATAACAAAGTTTTCATGAACAAGTAAAGTTAGGTTTAGTTAGGTTAGGTATGAAGCAGACAATTATCACAACACCAATCATTTTTGTTATTCAGCACTGCGCTGAGTGAGAATTGTCTGCTTCCAAAAATTCGGCCTTTCTCACATAGAGAAGGGCCTTTTTGTTAAAGGAATAAAAGTTGAAAGTTATGTATTACACGGATGAAACAGTCGTTTTTTTAAATGGCGAATTTGTAAAAGCAAAAGATGCTCAAGTTGGTCTTTATAATCAGACCATGCACTATGGAAATGGCGTTTTCGAAGGGATTCGTTCATATGATACTCCAGACGGAACAAGGATCTTTAAAGCCAAGGAACACTTTGACAGATTGCATTATTCAGCAAAAATGATGCACATCAACCTTACCTATTCTTCTGAAGAACTTGAGCAAATCACTTATAAACTATTAGAACTAAATGGTCAAACGGACGCATACATACGCCCTCTGGTTTATCTTGGAGATAATATGTCCTTGACTCCGACAGTCGAGGTAAATGTGGTGATCATGACGTGGGAATGGGGAAAATACCTTGGAGATAAAATGCTGAAGGTGATGCTTTCTTCTTATCAACGTCCAAACCCCAAAGCATGCCATGTTGAAGCAAAAGTAGTTGGTCACTATACCAATTCAATACTTGCCACGACAGAAGCTAAAAGCAAAGGATTTGACGAAGCTTTACTTACAGATATGAATGGCAACGTAGCAGAAGGTCCGGGAGCAAATTTCTTTTTCGAAAAAGATGGAAAACTGGTAACTGCACCTTTGGGTAACATCCTATCCGGAATAACACGTGCCACGGTTCTTGAGCTTGCAAAAGAGCTTGGAATCGAAGTTGAAGAGCGATTCTTTAAACCTGAAGAAATAACAACTGCAGATGCGGCTTTCTTCTGTGGAACAGCTGCAGAAGTAATTGGAATAGAGCAATACAATGATTATCGATTCCCAATGAAATGGGAGGACACCAACGGTCATCTTGTACAGCGAATGTACAAACGCAGAGTCTCTACGAATGAATTCAAAGAAGTATATCTTTAAACCATGGAACTCAATAAATACAGTAAAACGATAACTCAGGATGAGACGCAGCCCGCAGCACAGGCAATGCTGTATGGGATCGGTCTGACTGACGAGGACTTGAATAAAGCTCAGGTTGGGATCGTGAGTACAGGCTACGAAGGAAACACCTGTAACATGCACCTGAATGATCTCGCAAAGAACATAAAAAAGTCAGTGTGGGAGAAGGATTTGGTTGGATTAATCTTCAACACGATCGGAGTCAGTGATGGGATCTCCAACGGAACCGACGGAATGCGTTATTCGTTGGTATCCAGAGACATTATCGCTGATTCCATAGAAACAGTCATGGGTGCACAGTGGTACGATGCCATGATCGCTGTAGTTGGATGTGATAAAAACATGCCCGGTTCTGTCATCGCCATGGGGAGATTGAATCGTCCTGCGATCATGGTGTACGGTGGAACTATCCACTCAGGAAACTGGAAAGGTGAATCATTGAATATCGTCTCCGCATTTGAAGCATTGGGTAAGAAATTCAGTAATACGATCACACCTGAAGACTTTAAAGGAATTATAAAAAGTGCTTGCCCGGGAGCTGGAGCCTGCGGCGGAATGTATACCGCTAATACCATGTCCTCTGGGATCGAAGCTTTGGGAATGAGCCTTCCATATAGCTCTTCCAATCCTGCATTAAGTATAGACAAGCAACGAGAATGTGAGGAAGCAGGAGCCGCTATCCGTTTGTTACTTGAGAAAGATATCAAACCACGAGATATCATGACCATGAAAGCATTTGAAAATGCAATCACGATGGTAATGGTGCTTGGAGGATCAACCAATGCGGTACTTCATCTTATCGCTATGGCTCATTCAGTTGGATTGAAGCTGACTGTAGATGATGTACAGCGATTTAGTGATAAAACACCGGTCCTGGGTGATCTTAAACCAAGTGGTAAGTATCTCATGGAAGATCTGCATCGTGTTGGTGGTGTGCCTGCGGTAATGAAGTATCTACTGAAAAAAGGATTGATCCATGGCGATTGTTTAACTGTTACAGGAAAAACAGTAGCTGAGAATCTCTCTGCCGTTCCTGATCTGATGGAGGGGCAGGATGTTTTCCATGATCTTGAAGATCCAATCAAACCAACTGGTCATTTACAAGTGCTCTATGGGAATCTTGCAGAAGAAGGATCGGTGGCCAAAATAAGCGGAAAGGAAGGAGAATACTTCGAAGGAACCGCTGTAGTATTTGAGGATGAATTCACTGTGATCGATGGTGTTAGAGAAGGCCGCGTGAAACCAGGTAATGTTGTAGTGATCAGATATTGTGGACCAAAAGGTGGTCCGGGAATGCCTGAAATGCTAAAACCAACCTCTGCGATCATGGGAGCAGGTCTTGGTTCATCGGTTGCCTTGATCACTGATGGACGATTCTCCGGTGGTACCCATGGATTTGTTGTGGGACATATCACTCCAGAAGCCTTTACAGGAGGAAATATTGCATTGGTGAAAGATGGTGATAAGATCTCTATCGATGCAGTAAATAACCAGATTACTCTTCACATTAGTGATGAGGAGTTGGAAGCAAGAAGAAAAGATTGGAAACAGCCGGATCTAAAAGTAAAGCAAGGTGTGCTTTATCGATATGCCAAATGCGTGGCATCAGCATCTGAGGGTTGTATAACAGATAAATAATTTGTGATGAAAATAAGAGGAGCAGAAGCAGTTATGCAAAGCCTTGTTCAGGAAAAAGTTGAAACCATATTTGGTTATCCTGGCGGCGCCATAATGCCGATCTATGATGCTTTGTATGATTTCAGAGATTCTGTAAATCATGTATTGGTAAGACATGAACAAGGTGCAATTCACGCAGCACAAGGATTCGCAAGAACCTCCGGAAAGGTTGGGGTTTGTTTTGCAACTTCGGGCCCGGGAGCAACTAACCTAATCACAGGATTAGCAGATGCAATGATCGACTCAACCCCTGTGGTTTGTATTACGGGACAAGTAGCTTCGCATCTATTAGGAACGGATGCATTTCAGGAAACGGATGTCATCGGTATTTCGATGCCGGTAACGAAGTGGAACATACAGGTCACCCGAGCGGAGGATATCTCAGGAGCAATTGCAAGAGCTTTTTACATCGCGAGATCCGGAAGACCAGGTCCTGTGCTTGTGGACATCACAAAAGACGCTCAGTTCGGAATGGTTGACTTCTCATATGAACCTTGCACAAAAATCAGAAGCTATCAACCTACTCCTGTCCTTGATGAGCAAAGCCTTCAGGAAGCAGCAGTGCTCATCAATCAGGCAAAAAAACCATATATACTGGTGGGACAAGGGATCTTTTTATCCAACGCCGAAAAAGAGATCCTTGATTTTGCAGAAAAGACTGGAATTCCTGTAGCCTCTACCCTGCTTGGATTAGGCTCATTCCCGTCTGACCATCCATTGTACGTCGGTTATCTTGGAATGCATGGTAATTATGCTCCAAATGTGTTAACCAACGAATGCGACGTACTTATTGCCATTGGAATGCGCTTCGACGATCGAGTGACAGGAGATGTTTCAAGGTATGCGAAACAGGCCAAAGTGATCCATATCGACATAGATAAGGCTGAATTGAACAAGATCATTAAAGCTGAAGTGGCAATACACGCAGATGCAAAGGATGCACTGCTAAAATTGAGCGCACTTGTTAATCAGAATGAGCATCCACAATGGTTGCAACAGTTCAGAGACCTTGAAGCTGTTGAAAAAAGTGAAGTTGTCGATGAAGCGGTTCATCCATCAAGTGATCAACTGAAAATGGCCGAGGTGGTGAATTTACTTTCTGAAAAAACCGACGGAAAAGCAATTATAGTAACCGATGTTGGTCAGCATCAAATGATCAGCTCCAGATACTACAAGTACAGAGGGCATCGAAATAATGTAACCTCAGGAGGACTCGGAACCATGGGATTTGGACTTCCTGCAGCGATCGGAGCGAAACTCGGTAATCCTGAGCAAACTGTAGTTGCCATCATCGGCGATGGAGGTTTCCAGATGACCATACAAGAATTGGGCACCATACTTCAGTCCAAAGTAGATATCAAGATCCTGATCCTGAACAATAACTTCCTGGGAATGGTAAGACAATGGCAACAGCTCTTCTTTGACCGAAGATATTCATTCACAGAGATCGTTAACCCAAATTTTACTGCGATCGCCAAAGGATATTCGATCGATGCATTGAAGATCGAGGAGCGAAATCAACTTGACGATGCGCTAACCACAATGTTGAATTCTAAAGGTGCCTTCCTTCTGGAAGTCGTTGTGGAGCAGGAAGAAAATGTATTCCCAATGGTTGAAACCGGAGCATCCGTTTCAGAAATCCGATTGAATTAATTGAAGAAAAATGGAAACAGTATATAACATATCTGTCTTTACAGAAAACAGTATCGGGATCCTAAACCGCATCACGATCATTTTCACTCGAAGACACCTGAATATCGAAAGCATCACAGCTTCTGAATCTGAAGTAAAAGGTGTTTATCGATATACGATCGTTCTGAAAACGGATCTGGATCAAGTAAAAAAGGTTGTTACACAGATCGAGAAACAAGTCGAGGTACTCAAAGCATTCTTTCATTCGGATGATCAAGTGGTTCATCAGGAGATTGCACTTTATAAAATCGCCACGGAATCATTTGTAAATGGAAGTACTGAAAAGATCGTCCGAGAACATCATGCACGAATCTTAACGGTAGACAAAGAATTTACGATCATTGAAAAAACAGGTCAACCAGAGGAGCTGCAGGAGCTGTTCAATGAGCTGGACACCTATGGAGTTTTGGAATTCGTGCGCTCAGGAAGAGTAGCGATCTCAAAACCGATGAAAACATTAGAAACCTATTTAAAAGAGTTAGAAGCATAACATCATGGAAAGTTATTTTAATTCATTACCGTTCAGAAAACAAGTCGAACAATTATCAATGTGCGAATTCCTGGATCGATCACATTTTGAAAGAGGAGTAGTAGAAGAACTTATAGCAAAGAAGATCGTGATCGTTGGTTGTGGCGCTCAGGGATTGAATCAGGGTTTGAACATGAGAGATTCGGGTCTTGATATTTCTTATGCCCTCAGAACCGATGCCATTTCAGAAAAAAGAGCGTCTTGGAAAAATGCCGTTGAGAATGGCTTCACAGTCGGAACGTACCAGGAACTTATTCCATCTGCCGATCTTGTTTTGAATTTAACTCCTGATAAACAACATACAGCAGTGGTTAATGCGATCGTGCCTCTCATGAAAAAAGGTGCAACACTTTCGTATTCTCATGGATTCAATATTGTTGAAGAAGGAATGAAGATCCGCGAAGATCTTACAGTAATCATGGTTGCTCCAAAATGCCCGGGAACTGAAGTTCGCGAGGAGTATAAAAGAGGATTCGGTGTACCGACATTGATCGCTGTGCATCCGGAAAATGATCCGGAAGGAAAAGGACTTGAACAAGCAAAAGCATACGCTGCAGCAACTGGAGGTCATCGAGCAGGAGTGCTTCTTTCGTCATTTGTGGCCGAGGTAAAATCTGATTTGATGGGTGAACAAACCATCCTTTGTGGAGTATTGCAAACTGCGTCCATCCTTTGCTTCGACAAAATGGTTGAAAAAGGAATGGATCAGGGATATGCATCCAAATTGATCCAATACGGTTGGGAAGCGATCACTGAAGCATTGAAGCATGGTGGCATCACGAACATGATGGATCGATTGAATAATCCATCGAAGATCAAAGCATACGACCTGGCCGATGAATTGAAATTGATCATGACACCTCTGTTTAAAAAACACATGGACGATATCATGAGTGGAGCGTTCTCTTCACGAATGATGACAGATTGGAAAAACGGTGACAAAGAATTGCTTGAATGGAGAAAAGCGACCGGCGAGACCGCCTTTGAGAAAGCACAAAACACTTCTGCAGAAATTTCAGATCAGGAATTCTTTGATCATGGAACGCTTATGGTTGCATTCGTGAAAGCAGGTGTCGAGTTAGCCTACGAAACGATGACTTCAACAGGAATTGTTGCTGAATCAGCGTACTATGAATCGCTGCATGAAGCACCTTTGATCGCAAATACGATTGCACGTAAAAAATTGTACGAAATGAATAGGATCATCTCTGACACTGCTGAGTATGGTTGTTATCTATTCGATCATGCGTGCAAGCCTTTGCTGGCAGATTTCATGAAGAAAATGGATACAAATGTGATCGGTAGGTCCTATTCGGATAACAATCAGGTTGATAATTCTGAATTGATCGATGTCAACAGATACATCCGTGAACACGAGATCGAAATCGTTGGTGCGTATTTACGAGAGGCAATGACAGATATGAAAAAATTGAATTGACCTACGGATGGACTTTTTAAAAGAAATACAAGAAGCCAGGTTAAGACTTAAGGGAGTGGTAAATGAAACTCCCTGTAATCTGAGCATGAATCTTTCTGAACAGCATCAAGCGACCATCTACCTGAAAAGAGAGGATCTGCAAACAGTACGTTCATATAAGATCCGAGGAGCATATAATAAGATCAGCTCTCTGGATAAGAATGAGAGAAACAGAAAGATCGTTTGTGCAAGCGCAGGTAATCATGCACAGGGAGTAGCCTATTCTTGTAATTTACTAAATATCGAAGGGGTTATTTTCATGCCCGCCACAACCCCTAAGCAAAAAATCAAACAAGTCGAGCTTTTTGGAAAAGACAAAATTGAAATAGTTCTTACCGGAGACACCTTTGATGACGCCTTTGCCAAAGCACAGGAATATTGTTCACTTCATAATTGTGTTTTCGTTCATCCTTTTGACGACCAAAAAGTGATAGCCGGACAAGGAACAATCGGCCTGGAAATAATCGATCAGATCAAGGAACCTATTGACTTTTTGATACTTCCAGTGGGTGGAGGTGGCCTGGCAGCGGGAGTTACCACTGTATTCAAAGCACTAAGTCCACAAATAACCATCATTGGTGTAGAACCAGAGGGAGCACCATCCATGAAAAGATCTCTTGAGAAAGGCAAAATTGTCACTTTGGACAACATTGACAAATTTGTAGATGGTGCAGCTGTCAAGCGAGTAGGAGATCTGAATTTCTCCATTTGTAAAAATACATTGGATGAAATGCTTGTTGTACCTGAAGGAAAGGTATGTTCTACCATTTTGAAATTGTACAACGAAGAAGCAATGGTTGTTGAGCCGGCAGGTGCTTTAAGCATTGCAGTACTCGATTCATTGAGTCATCAGATCAAGGGAAAAACAGCAGTTTGCATCGTTAGCGGAAGCAACAATGACATAACCAGAACAGAAGAAATCAAAGAAAGATCGCTTTTCTATGAAGGGTTAAAACACTATTTCCTCATCCAGTTTCCTCAGCGTCCAGGAGCACTAAAGGATTTCGTAACTGATGTACTTGGACCAAATGACGACATCACCTTCTTCCAGTTTTCAAAAAAGAACAATCGGGAAAGTGGACCTGCTGTTGTAGGTATTGAAGTGAAAAACGCAACGGATTTTCAGAAGATCAAGGTAAATCTTGAACGACTTCATTTCCATTTCCAATATCTGAATGACGATCCTACTCTATTCAACCAGCTCATCGGCTAATTGGTCGAGGGATATCTATATCAGTCTAAAAATGCCGTAATTTCTAAGATTACTTATTAGAAAGCCCTATTTTTGTTGTCGTGATTTTTAAAAAGATGTCTGATATGCTTAAGATATATCACAATCCAAGGTGTTCAAAGAGCAGATGCGCACTTGAGTATCTAAACGATAAAGGAGTTCAATTTGAAGTGATCGAATACATGAATTCTCCATTAGCCAAAAAGGAATTGAGTGATGTACTTAATAAATTAGGAATTTCAGCTGAGGATTTACTAAGGAAAAATGAAGCTGATTACAAAGGAAATTTCAAAGGTAAGACCCTCACAAATGAGGAATGGATCGATGCAATGATCAATTTTCCGAAACTTATTGAGCGGCCTATCGTAATAAACCAAGATAAAGCGGTTGTAGCTCGTCCAACCGAGAGAATAGACGAGATCTTATAATATTATCAGGCCTTAAATGGGATACGGCATTCCTTATAGTATGAAATGAGAACGAAGTATATTGATTTGATCGACCAAACATTTGATTTTCCCCAGAACGAATTCCATCTGAGAGAAGATAAATTGTTCTTCCATGGTATCGATCTGATGCGATTGATCGAAGATTACGGCACTCCTTTAAAATTCAATTACTTACCCCAGATCTCAAACAACATACAACGGGCAAAAGGGTGGTTCAGAGAAGCCATGAACAACCTTGGATATGCCGGGAATTACTATTATTCCTACTGTACAAAAAGTAATCACTTCTCTTTTGTAATGGATGAAGTATTGAAGAACGATGTTCATATTGAGACCTCTTCAGCTTTTGATATCGATATTGTAAGAAACCTATATGAAAAAGGAAAATTAACTGATGGAAAGTATGTGATCTGTAATGGTTACAAAACCCCTCAGTACATTGAAAATATTGCTACGCTTATCAATGAGCAAAAACTTCAGGTAATTCCTGTTGTTGACAATACGGCTGAACTTCAAGAAATACTTGCTAAAACGGAAGTTCCGATCAAGATCGGGATCAGGATTGCATCTGAAGAAGAACCAAAATTCGAATTCTATACCTCCCGATTGGGAATCCGTTATCGTGAAATCGTTCCTTTTTACAAAGCGATCGTAAAGGAAAACCCACGTGTTGAGATCAAAATGCTTCATTTCTTCATCAATACGGGAATCAACGATACGGCTTATTACTGGAACGAATTAACCAAGTGCCTTAAAGTTTATAGTGATCTTAAGAAGATCTGTCCTGAACTTGACTCATTGAACATTGGCGGTGGATTCCCTATTAAAAAGTCTCTTGCTTTCGATTTTGATTACGCTTACATGGTGAGAGAAATCCTTACTCAGGTGAAAAGGGTATGTACGGACGATGATATTCCTGAACCAAACATTTTTACAGAATTTGGTTCATTCACTGTTGGTGAATCAGGAGGAGCCATCTTTAGTGTTTTGCACCAGAAGCAGCAGAATGACAGAGAGAAATGGAACATGATCGATTCATCCTTCATGACCAATCTACCTGATACCTGGGCAATCAATCAACGATTCATCATGTTACCAATCAACCGTTGGAATGAAGACTATGAGCGTGTCCTTCTTGGTGGATTGACATGTGACTCTGATGACTATTATAACTCGGAACAGCACTCCAACGCGATCTACTTGCCAAAATTCGATCGAAATAAAACACTGTATATCGGATTTTTCAATACCGGTGCATACCAGGAAACCATTGGAGGATTTGGTGGCCTTAAACATTGTCTGATCCCCGAACCAAAACATGTCCTCATTAAAAGAGATGAGAATGGGAAACTTAAGACAGAACTTTTCAGCGACGAGCAAACAGCTATGGATTTCATGAAAATTTTAGGTTATTAATTGAAAAAAATCTTCGCTAAAAAAACTAAAATGTTAATTTTGCACACCCCTGAAGAATCAAGGGGCCCTCAAGAAATATGAAGATCAAAAAAATTCATTTACGAATAGGTAGCCAGTTTGGTAAATTCATCGTTCCTTATCTGGAAAACCATCATCTTGAATTTTCAGATTATGACACAGATAATGAAGATGCTGGAATCGACGGCATGGTGATCTTCAATGAAAATCAGCAGGTTCTTAAAGAGATCGATGAGATTAAATCTTCATTCGACAGGAATCAGAAACCAGTACATAATATTGACATTAACGGGACACTTCAGGTAGCTAAATCAAATTTGGATCTGTGGCTTGAAAGAAATCGATGTAAGTCAGTACTTTTTGTAGGTGCTGATGGTCTTGCAAAAAACCCGAATCTTGAGCGACTTTTCAGTAATCTGAAATAGTCTATTTCATTTCATTGCAATTTTCCTGTTCGAACGATTCGCCTAGCGGCTCCCATAGTTCTATTCGGTTCCCTTCGGGGTCATTGATGTGAAGAAATTTACCGTAACTGAATTCCTCAATTTCATCAACGAACTCTACGTTCATCTCTTTCATTTTCATACAAAGAGAAACAAGATCATCCACCCTGAAATTGATCATGTATTGCTGTTGAGGAGAACCAAAATAACCCGATGATTGATCAAATGTGCCGAGTTGGAGATATGCCTTTTCATTTGAGTTCCCGTTGAAACTGAAAAGAACTCCATAATCATTGGGTTCTAAGCCTAAAACTTCTTGATACCATTTGTTCATTCTCGATGGATCCTTAAATTTCATAAAGATCCCTCCTATCCCGACAGCTTTTCCCATTCGCTTTTTTTTACTAATCTAAACAATTGCCCGACTTGTTTTTTTAATATTGTTGTAGATCTCACTATGAAAGCAATTGTTGTTGGTTCTGGTATTGGAGGCTTAGCTTCTGCTTTACGCCTAAAAGCGGCTGGTTACGATGTTGAGGTCTTTGAACAAAATGCTATGCCGGGTGGTAAACTTGGTTTACTCCAAATGGGAGATTATCGATTCGATACCGGTCCGTCACTGTTCACAATGCCTCATTTTGTAGAAGAGCTATTTCGAATCTCTGGTGAGGATGCCAGTGATCATTTCGAATATGTCAAGTGCAACACGACGTGTCATTACTTTTTCAATGATGGCTTATTTCTGCCCTTTTCAGCAGACAAAGATGTACTCGGTGAAACGGTGGAAAGTGTTTTGAAGGTCGACCCTACTCCACTAAAAAATCATCTTGACCGAAGCGAGTTCATCTATTCTAAAACTCATCAGGTTTTTCTTGAACGATCATTGCATAAAGTATCCTCTTATCTTGATCCAGCTATTTTGAAGGCGATACTGGCCATTCCAGGTTTGGGCATATTCAGCACTATGCATCGTGAAAATGAGAGACATCTCAATCACCCAAAGTTAGTGCAGATCTTTGATCGTTATGCCACTTACAATGGATCAGACCCCTACAGAGCTCCGGGAATATTGAATATTATTCCTCATTTGGAATTCGGAATAGGTACATTCTTCCCTAAAAAAGGCATGCATTCTATTACAACCTCTCTGGTTGAATTGGCCAAAAGGAAAGGAATTGTCTTCCATCTCAACTCTACAGTGAGAGAAATCATTGTTGAGCAAAATAAGGTGACTGGTATAAAAACCGACACTGATTCACATTTGGCTGACACTATCTTTTGCAATGCAGACATTCGTCCGGCCTATAAGCATCTTGTAAAAACTGTCACCCCTCCCAAAAGAGTAATGTCTCAGGAACCTTCAAGTTCTGCAATGATCTTTTACTGGGGAATCCGAAAGAAATTTGATCAACTTGATCTCCACAACATCTTTTTCTCCGATCGATACAAGGAAGAGTTTCAAATGATCTTTGAGGGCAAGGAAGTAATTGATGATCCAACAATATACATTCATGTCAGCTCAAAGATCGTAAAGGAAGATGCGCCCGAAAATTCAGAGAACTGGTTCGTAATGGTAAACGTTCCTTCCAATCGGGGACAAGATTGGGAAAAGATCAGAAAAGAGATCCGTTCAAATGTTATCAAGAAGCTGTCAAACAATTTAAAAACAGATATCGAAGCCCTCATTGAGGAAGAAGATTACCTTGATCCGGTTCGGATTGAACAACGCACTTCCAGTTACGGAGGCGCTTTATATGGAGCAAGCTCAAATGATCGAATGGCTGCATTTTTCAGGCATCCAAATTTCTCAAAAGTTAAAGGCCTCTATTTTGTTGGAGGAAGTGTTCATCCCGGTGGCGGAATTCCACTGTGCCTTTTGTCTGCAAAAATTGCAGCTAAGATTGCTTTAAAGGATCAAAAAATATCCAGCTGAAAATCTAACCAATAAAAATCATTGAGATTTTTTAATGGTTGTAACCTTTTAATGAACCACCTTGTTTTAAGGGTGTATCCTTGAAAAATTAAATTATGAGATCAACATCCTTCATCCTCTTTTTTTGTGTGAGTCTATTCACAATTGCGCAAAAACCACAAAATCAAACGATCAGTTCACCGATAAAACGAGTAAAACTTTTCCTCACTTCCGGTGAAATCGAACACGAACAAAAGGTGCAGATCCACAAAGGGAGAAATAAATTGATCTTCCCTGGGATATCAGCTTTTGCTGACCCGCAATCGATACAATTTAAAGGAGATGGAAATTTCAGATTGGTGAGTGTCTCTACGGAAATGGATTTTTTCGCAGCAGAACAATTCAATCCGAGAATTGCAATATTGAAGGATTCCCTTGAATCATTAAAGGATAGAAATCAATCCAATAACGACCAATTAAGTGCTTATCAGACAGAGCTTGAATTGCTCAACGCGAATAAAAAGTTGGGTGGTCAAAACCAGAATTTAACTGTCGCTCAGATCAAAGAAGCGGCTGACTTTTACAGAACTCGAACTCTCGAGATCAACACAAAAATGTCAAAGATCCGAAAAGATCAGATCAGAGTGAATGAGCTGATCGAAACTACCAGATACCAACTTGTTGAGCTGAATTACAATGAAAACCAAAGGAGCAATCAGGTGATCGTTCTTCTCGATGCGGATGAGAGCGTTACCTTCAATAGCACCTTGAAATACCTTGTTTCAGATTGCGGTTGGGCAGCGCTATATGACCTTTCTGCGAAGGATATCAATTCCAAAGTGAACTTAAAATATAAAGCACAGGTCTACAACAACACCGGAAATAACTGGGAAAATATCGATTTAACACTTTCAACAGGTGATCCGAGACTTTCTGCCTCACATCCTGTTTTATCTCCATGGTTTCTGAATTATTACAATTCAAAATCATATTCAAAAAAAGCCTATTACGCCCCTCAGGTAATACAACAGGATTACCGAATGGAAGCCGAAAACAATCTAAGTGCTGCCAATCAGCGAGTTTACGATAATTACATTCTTGACAAAGACAAAACTTCTGAGAAACTTGAAATGTTCAAGAATGAGATCATCTCTCGTCAGACAGCGAATGGAGTTGCCATGAGACAAATAGAGATTTCCGAACTCACTGCAGAATACCAGATCAAAGACAAATTCAATTGTCCTTCTGATTCAAAACCATATATGGTCGATGTGAAAGAAATGGATCTTGAAGCTTCCTTTAGCCATATCTCAGTGCCGAAGATGGATAATGCGGCATTTCTTCTTGCGCACATCGTTGGATGGCAAGAACTTGAATTGATCCCAGGACCGACAAAAGTATATTTCGGTGGAGCGTATGTAGGAATGTCGGAAATTGATACCCGAAATATTTCAGATACACTTTCTTTATCATTCGGTAGAGATTCCAAAGTAACTGTCATGCGCAAGCTGAAAAAAGAAATGTCTACGAAAAAAGTGATCGGAGGAAGTAAAAAAGACTCCTACCTATATGAGATCGCCATAAGAAACAACAGAGAGGTACCAGTCACCATTGATATTTTCGATCAAGTTCCGATTTCAAAGAATAGTGAAATTACTGTTACAATCGATGAATTAAGTGGTGTTACATCGGATCCTGAGACTGGCGAGGTGAACTGGAAATACACTCTTCAACCTGGAGAAACGAAGAGTTATATGATCGGTTATACCGTAAAGTACCCGAAAGAAGCTAATATTTCTATGGTTTCTTTCCGAACAGTTTCCTGTCCTTCCTTTTAAAAAAAGCAATTTTATCCGTAATTTGGCGTTCCTTATTAAAATGAAACTGTTTCTATTTTTCATAACGCTTTTGGCTACCTCGTTGAATTTACGGGCGCAATACCATAATTCGAAGTCGAAGTCTGAACTTGGCTTTCTCATAGGTGGCTCCAATTATTTTGGGGATCTGAGTCAGTTTGGAAGATTAAAGGACACCAAACTTTCCGGAGGAATCATCTATCGATATAATGTACACTCCCGAATGAGTTTGAGAGCAAATTTAAGCTATGGTAAGGTCACCGCCAATGACGCCGATTCAAAGATCGATCTTTTACGAAACAGAAATTTAAATTTCGAATCAGACATATTTGAGTTAGCCGGAGGACTCGAATTCACTTACCTGCCTTTCTTCCTGGGAAGCGAAAAGTATAGAGGGACAGCCTACATACTAGCTGAAATTGGAATGTTCAGAATGAACCCTAAAACAGAGTACAATGGCGATATGATCGAATTACAGTCGATTGGTACTGAAGGTCAAGGATCATCTCTGAACAATAAGAAAAATTACAGTCTCACTCAATTGTGTGTCCCCTTAGGGGTAGGTGTGAAGTTTGCTTTGGGAAAGAAAGCAACGATCAATCTTGAGTACGGAATTAGAAAAACCTTTACGGACTATCTTGACGATGTTGGTTCCAATACGTATGTTGACGCGGCTACGTTAGCAGCTGAAAATGGTCCATTGGCCGCAGCGTTATCAAATAGAAGTCTTGATGGTTCCAGATATGGAAAACGAGGTAATTCTGCCACGTCAGACTGGTATTCGTTCTATGGTGCTATGGTTACATTCAGATTAGGAAAACCAAATCGATGCACAATGCCTTAAAAGGTATAGATATTCAAAAAGAAAGGCTGCCAATGGCAGCCTTTTCTATTTCTTAATGATCGTGTCCGTCGTGATCTCCGTGTTCATGATCATGTGGCTCCGGAGCCGTCAAATCAACGATCTCAATATCGAAAACCAGATCCGCGTATGGAGGAATTCCAGGTCTTCCATTTTTACCATATGCCTGATAATAAGGAATGATCAGTTTTGCCTTTCCTCCTTTTCCAAGCATCCCCAAACCTTCTTCAAACCCAGGGATCATTCTGTTTTCTTTATAATTGAAATCCATTGGCATTCCTCTGTCATAACTCGCATCGAATTGCTTACCATCTCTTCTGAAGGTTCCTCTATAATGTACAGACATTCTACTTCCAACCTCAGCCTTCATATCTTCACCTGGTTTTTCAATGATATAAACCAATCCTGAAGGAGATCTTTGTGCATCAGGATACTTTGATTTCACTTCATTGAACATGAAGTCATTGTATTCTTGCTCCGACATTGCTCCAATCTTGGCAAGCTCTGTAGCTTTTTCGTCCTCTACTTTCTTGATCTCATCAGATACAGTTTTGAAAGTTTCCGTCGCATTCCATTTTTTTGCTTCTTTACCTACACGAATGATCTTCACCGTGGTCGTTACATCGTCTTGCTCAATGGCATTTACTATATCTTGTCCCTGGATTACATGCCCAAAAACCGTATGTTTTCCATCCAACCAAGGTGTTTCTTTGTGCGTAATAAAGAACTGGCTACCATTCGTAGCAGGACCTGAATTTGCCATAGACAAAATGCCAGGACCTGAATGCGTAAGATCTGGATGGATCTCATCATAGAATTTATAACCAGGACCACCTGAACCATTGCCATCCGGATCACCACCCTGAATCATGAAATCCTTGATCACACGATGGAATTTTAATCCGTTGTAATATGGCTTTGTAAAGCTCTTCTCTCCGTTTGTAAAATTACCTTCTGCCAAACCGACAAAGTTGGCAACTGTCATTGGAGTTTTCTTGAATTCTAGCATGCAAAGAATAACACCTTTCGAAGTTGTAAATTCTGCATAAATACCCGGCTCCAATTTCGGCTTCTTTGGTTTAGCTGCCAAACTCATCACACTAATTCCCAATAGCAACGCCAATGTTCCTAATTGTTTCATATTCTCTGTTTTACTTATTAATTACGTTTATCTAATCCCCACATCATTTTATTTCTGATGGTATCGAGGAAGTTGTTGTCTTCAAATTTAATCACATTTACCATGAATTCAGCCTTTGTGATCATCACTTCTTCTCCTTGCTTGATGCTCTTTGATTTACCATCCAAAGAAATGAGGTATTTTCTTTCTCTGCCCTCAAGACTTAACTTTATTGGCATATGATCCGGCACAACCATTGGTCTTACATTCAAGTTGTGCGGAGCGATCGGTGTAAGGATATGCACTCTGCATCCTGGAGTAACAATAGGTCCTCCACAGCTCAAACTATAAGCAGTTGATCCTGTCGGGGTGGATACAATCAAACCATCCGCCCAATAGGAGTTCAAATACTTGTTATCAAGATAAGCGTGCACAGTGATCATCGAACTCGTATCCTTCTTATGGAAGGTGACCTCATTCAAAGCGAAGTTATCCTCACCGTACAAATTCTCTTCTGTAAAAACCCTTAACAACGAGCGGGATTGAAATTCGAATTGCTTTCGATAGACTAGGTCCAATGCTGCTTCTATATTCTCTCTGGCAATATTCGCAAGAAATCCAAGTCGCCCCGTGTTTATGCCAAGGATCGGCACCTCTGAATTTCTGATAAATCCAACAGATTCAATGAACGTACCATCACCACCCATACTGATCATCAGATCAATACCTGATTGAAAATCCTTGTAATTCGAAAAGACTCCCAAGGTATCGATACCATTCACTTTTCCAATACAATTCTTTTTAAGATCCTGATGCAAAACAACCTGCCATCCATAGGAATGAAAAATGGCTAACAGCTCAGACAAATATTGACTAGTCTGCTTATTTGTTTTACGGCTATAGATTGCTACTACCATCAAAATTTGAGGAAGTTCATTAATGAATCATAACGTTGCTGAAGATCGCTGTCGATATCGGATTTTTGAAAGGAAGCTTTCACCACATAATCATAGCGCTCAAAAGTTCTGATAACTGAAGACAGCTCGACCTGATTGATCTTCAACGTCACTTCAACCATCGTACTATCAGGTGACGACATGATATAAGAACTCAAAATACGCGCATTGTTACTCTCTACGATCTGAGCTATTTGTGCCATTGAATAATCCGCTGAATTCATTTCAAGTACGATTATCCCTCCTATCTCTCGGATGCTTCCTGTGTTGGCTATAACTGTCAGTAAATGGTAAACTGAAGTGCACCCCAGATACTTTTCGCTATTATCCAATATTGGTAATACAGAAATCTTATGCTCAGCGATCTTTGCCAACACCTCATAGATGTGTGCATTTTCAAAAACATAAGGTCTTGGAAGGTGATCAAAAAGCTTATCCAACGTTTCATCAAGATCCATTTTGTCAAGTACATCAGATTCTGACAAAACACCGACAAAATTTCCGTTTTTCAGCACAGGCAAATGAGAAACTTTCAATTCATCCATCCACCTTAGTGCTTTTTCACCTGTATCCTTGTGAGTTAGTGGAGGAATCTCTTCTGTTATTAATTCTGCTGCTCTCATTATTATTGCCAAAGTAGTAAAATACTCTCTAAGTTCGTACTTTTGATCTGCCAAAAATCGTACCGTTCAATGACAAAACTAAGTGTAAACATTAATAAAGTTGCCACAATCCGGAATGCCAGAGGAGGCAATACACCAAACATTGTTCAATTTGCAATTGACTGTGAATCATTTGGCGCGGATGGAATTACTGTACATCCAAGACCAGATGAGCGTCACATTACATTGAAAGACGTTTACGATCTTAGCAAGGTTGTTAAAACGGAATTTAACATTGAAGGGTATCCCGATTCAAGATATCTCAAGATCATTGAAGAGATCAAACCGGCTCAGGCCACTTTGGTGCCGGATCCTCCTCATGTTCTGACCTCAAATGCCGGTTGGAAAACAAAAGAAAATCTATCCATGTTAACTGAGCTTGCCGATTATTTTAGATCGATTGGAGTAAGGTCTTCAATTTTTGTGGATACGATTCCTGAAAACATCGAATATGCCGCTAAATCAGGTGTTGATAGAATTGAGCTCTATACCGGACCTTATGCAGAAGAATTTTCAGCAGATCCCGACAAAGCAATTCGTGAATATGCATCAGCTGCCCAATTGGCATCATCTCTTGGATTAGGGGTGAATGCTGGTCACGATCTTAGTTTGGAAAATCTACGTTTTTTTAAAGAATCTTTACCAGTACTTGACGAAGTATCGATCGGTCATGCATTGATCTCAGATGCCCTTTACCTTGGACTAGAAAATACGATACAGCGATACAAATTCTTTTTACGCTAAGTTTTATAGATGCGTATTTCTCAAGTTATGAGAAGTCAGTTTGGAGAAGTAGGGTAAATGAAGATTATCTTCCAATAATCTAAGATGCTGGATCCTGTGGCAATCTGTACCCACAAAATCAACCAAGCCCTTATCGATCAATTGTTCCGCTTGTTTTTTAATGTGAGGTCCGTAATGACCGGTCAATGAGTTCAGATTCATTTGGATCAAAACACCTTTATCCCTGTATTCAGCTGCTTTATCGACATTCCCCATAAATGCTCCGTATCTTTCAAAATGTGCCAGTACAGGCTGATAGTCTGCACTTAGCATATCAAAAAACAATTCATCTTCATAGGTGGGACTACCCTGAAACGCAAATTCTACCAGAACATGATTTCCGCCAAAAGTCAGCAATTCTTTTTCCTTGATCTTTGAAGGTAGCGTCTCATCAAAATAATATTCGGCAGCGGCTTCGATCTCAATTGACAAATTCAATTTAGCTGCCATTTCCCTAACATCGTGAAGACCGGATAAGATTATATCTCTTGTGTTGGGATAATAATCACTCATGATATGAGGAGTTGTGACCACTTTTCGGTAGCCCATGCTCTGAAACTTTGCCAATAAAGCAATGGTTTCATCCATGTTTTTAGATCCATCATCGATCCCTGGAATAAGATGGCTATGCATGTCCACTTCGATCAGTGAAAGATCAAGTTTCTCTTTTTTACTCCCAAAAATCCTGGATATCACACTCATTTAACGGTCAGAATACATGTTTTCGTAATATTCCTTATATGCTCCTGACGTTACTTTTTCAACCCATTCACTGTTGTTGAGATACCAATCCACAGTATCCTCCAAACCTTTTTCAAAGGTGATAGAAGGTTTCCAACCTAATTCCTTTTCTAATTTGGAGGCATCAATTGCATATCTTAGGTCATGTCCCTTCCGATCTGTAACATGGGTAATCAGCTTTTCAGATTCTCCCTGAGATCTTCCAAGTTTCTGATCCATCAATTGGCAAAGGAATTTTACCAAGTCAACATTCTTCCATTCGTTCAAACCTCCCACATTGTAGGATTCACCTATCCTTCCTGAATGAAAGATTGTATCAATGGCAGATGCATGATCATTCACCCATAGCCAGTCTCTCACATTTTCACCTTTTCCGTACACCGGTAGTGGTTTGTTATTGACAATGTTGTGGATCATCAAAGGGATCAGTTTTTCAGGAAAATGATGGCTACCATAATTGTTTGAACAATTTGACATTTTAACTGGCAAACCGTACGTATGATAAAACGCCATCACAAAATGATCCGATGAAGCCTTTGAGGCAGAATAAGGACTTCTTGGATCGTAAGGAGTTGTTTCTTTAAACAATCCCTCTTCACCCAAACTTCCATAAACCTCATCCGTTGAAACATGGTGAAAAACATGTTCTCCCTCCTTCCAGTTCTCTTTGGCTTGCTGAAGTAGGTTTACGGTACCAACAACATTCGTCATCACGAAGTCCATTGGCCCTTCAATACTTCTGTCTACGTGAGATTCTGCAGCCAAATGAATTACATCTGTTACCGCATACTTTTCAAATGCCTTTTTTACATCTTCCTGGCTAACAATATCTCCTTTTAAGAAGACATAGTTGTCAGCATTCTCAATGTCTTTTAAGTTTTCAAGATTACCGGCATAAGTCAATTTGTCAAAATTGACAATCCTGTATTCAGGATATTTAGTTACAAATAACCGAACAACATGAGAACCGATAAATCCAGCTCCTCCAGTAATCAGTATGTTTCTTTTGAAATGCACTTTTATAATGACCAGTATTCAAGATCCTTGATCTTTCCTTTGAAAATTCCTTTAACGTCTACAAAGACACCTTTACCATCCTTCAAAAGGGCTTTAAACTGATCTTCTGACATATTCTTATACTCCTTATGATTCACAGCAACAATGATGGCATCATAATTACCAGAAGCAGCTTCAGTTAAACCAACACCGTATTCATGCATCATTTCTTCTGAAGAAGCATGTGGGTCTACAAGATCAACCTTCACCTGGAATGACTTCAATTCGTTCACAACGTCGATCACTTTTGAATTTCTGATATCAGATACGTCTTCTTTGAACGTTGCTCCCATTACCAGAACTTTTGCATCCTGAATGTGTTTACCCTGAGCAATGATCCTTTTCACCGTTTGTTTACCGATGTAGAATCCCATAGAATCATTCACATAGCGTCCACTTGTGATCACTTTTGAATGATAACCTGCCTGTTGTGCTTTATGCGTCAAATAGTAGGGGTCAACTCCAATACAGTGACCTCCAACAAGACCTGGAGAAAACTTCAGGAAATTCCACTTTGTTCCGGCGGCTTCAAGCACCTCAAATGTATTGATGCCCAATTTATTGAAGATGATCGAAAGTTCGTTGATCAGTGCAATATTCACATCTCGCTGGGTGTTCTCAATAATCTTCGCAGCTTCGGCTACTTTGATAGAAGCAGCGCGATGTACGCCTGCCTCAACAACTAGCTCATATGTTTTTGCAATTTCTTCTGAGGATTCATGATCGCATCCTGAAGTTACTTTGATCACATTTTGAAGGGTATGCTCTTTATCACCCGGATTAATTCTTTCAGGGGAATAACCAACCTTAAAATCCTCAGGGAATTTCAATCCGGATTCAGCTTCCAATACCGGAATACAATCCTCTTCCGTACATCCAGGATAAACAGTCGATTCGAAAACAACATAATCGTCTTTCTTCAATACTTTACCAACTGTAGCTGAGGCTCCAAGTAATGGTTTTAAGTTTGGAAGATTCGCGTCATCAATCGGTGTTGGAACAGCTACAATAAAAAACTGTACGTCTTTCAAGTCATGTATGTTTGCCGTAAATTCGATATCACAACCATCAAATGCCGATGCATCAAGTTCATTACTCGGATCAATAGATCTTTTCATCAGATCCACTCTTTCCTGGTTTATATCAAAACCAACAACTTTAATTTTTCTTGCAAACTCCAAAGCAATTGGTAATCCGACGTATCCCAAACCAATTACAGCAAGTTTTGCTTCTTTTTGTAATAGTCTATTGTAGATTGAGTTGTTCATTTCTTACTTCATAAATTCGTTCAATAATCTCGACAACTTTCAGTCCTTCAAGCGCATTTGTTGTTGCTGAAGTTCGTCCTTTCAATGTATCGATCACATTTCTGATCACATAGTTATGATTTGCTGCTGAACCTTTGTAGGCTCCATAATCATTTCCCGGATTGGTCGGAGCAAGCTCTGGCATTTCATAACCTGGAATATTGCAAATCTCTACTTCATTCATATATTGTCCACCGATCTTCACACTACCTTTTTCTCCAATAATTGTGATCGAAGATTCAAGATTCTTATCGGCAACGGAAGTAGAATAATTGATACATCCCATTCCCCCATTGATGAAGTCAAAACTCACAAAACCAGAATCTTCGAACGCAGTTAAATCTTGGTGCGTGAAATCAGCAAATTTCCCTTGTATATTCTTGATATCACCGAACAGCCAATACATGATATCGATAAAGTGCGAGAACTGTGTAAATAATGTTCCCCCATCCAAATCAGAGGTTCCTTTCCAGCTGCCCTTTTTGTAATAGCGATCATCTCTATTCCAGTAGCAATTCAACTGGACCATAAAAGTTTTGCCCAATATACCGCCGTCTACAACAGACTTGATCCATTCAGATGGTGGAGAATATCTGTTTTGCATTACGCAAAAAACTTGCTTAGAAACCTGAAGTGATTTAAAGATCACCTTCTCACATTCGTCCTTACTAAGCCCCATTGGTTTTTCACAAACTACATGCCTTCTATTCTCAAGTGCAGCAATACTCTGACGGGCATGCAGTCCATTTGGTGTGCAGATGTTCACTACATCGAATTTCAAACCTGAATTTAAAAGCTCTTCGATCGAGTTGAAAAATGGTACATTGAACAGCTGAGCGTCGCATTCTTCCATACTTCTGGAGTCACAAAGCGCAACCAGCTCGGCTTCACTTTCACGACGAATCATTTCCGCATGTCGTTTCCCGATGTGTCCGGCACCTACTACAACAAATTTTACTTTTTGATCTTTCTGGATCATTTCTTATTTTCTTTTAACCTTACCACTTTCCAAAACATACTCCTGTCCACTCTCAGGACAAACAGCAACTCCGTTCTCATCAAAATTCAAACGGTGTCCATATTCACTCATCCACCCGATCTGTCTGGCCGGATTACCCACTAACAGAGCGAAATCAGGAACTTCTTTCGTTACCACAGATCCTGCACCGATAAATGCAAAAGAACCTATATCATTCCCGCAAACGATCGTTGCATTCGCTCCAATACTTGCTCCTTTTTTCACAATTGTCCTTGAATACTGATCCCTCCTGTTCACTGCACTTCTAGGATTGATCACATTTGTAAAAACCATTGATGGCCCAAGAAATACGTCATCCTCACATTCAACACCGGTATAAATAGAGACGTTGTTCTGGACCTTTACGTTATCTCCAAGCTTGACACCAGGAGAAACCACTACATTTTGGCCAATATTGCATCTTTCTCCGATTGTACAGTCAGGCATGATATGCGAAAAATGCCAGATCTTAGTTCCTTCACCGATCATGCAACCTTCATCAACCACTGCTGTTTCGTGCGCAAAGTAACCCATTAGCGAATAATGTATTTATCAAAATTATAATGATCCGTTTCAAGAAGCTCCTCTTGAGACAATCCTTTGAAATAATCGTAAGTCAATTTCAAACCTTCAGCCCTGTCAACTTTTGGTTCCCAGTTTAAGATCTCCTGTGCTTTGGAGATATCCGGCCTTCTCTGCTTAGGGTCATCGACTGGTAGATCTTTATAGATCACTTTTTGAGAAGTTCCTGTAAGCTTGATGATCTCTTCAGCAAAATCAGAAATGGTAATTTCAGATGGATTACCGACATTTACCGGATACACGTAGTCACTATGTAACAAACGAACAATTCCTTCAACTAGATCATCTACATAGCAGAACGAACGTGTTTGACTTCCATCACCGAAAACCGTTAAATCTTCACCACGAAGTGCTTGTCCAATGAAAGCAGGTAAAACCCTACCATCATTCAATCTCATTCTAGGTCCGTAAGTATTGAATATTCTAACAATTCTCGTTTCAAGTCCGTGAAAGTTATGATAAGCCATCGTTATTGCTTCTTGAAATCTTTTGGCTTCATCATAAACTCCTCGTGGTCCAACCGGGTTAACATTCCCCCAATAATCCTCTGTTTGAGGATGTACAGTTGGATCACCATACACCTCTGAAGTAGAGGCGATCAACAATCTCGCGTTCTTCGCTTTTGCTAATCCCAAACAGTTGTGAACTCCCAATGAACCAACTTTAAGTGTTTGAATAGGAATCTTTAAATAATCAATCGGACTAGCGGGTGAAGCAAAATGCAGTATGTAATCCAGTTTACCAGGAACATGAATAAACTTGGAAACATCATGGTGATAGAACTCAAAATTTTCCAGTTTGAATAAATGCTCGATGTTCTTCAACCTTCCTGTGATCAAATTATCCATGGCAATCACATGATACCCATCATTGATAAAACGATCACACAAATGAGATCCTAAAAATCCTGCTGCACCAGTTATTAATACACGCTTTCTTTCCATCATCCGATTGTATTTCTACCGATACTACTGTAGTAAAATCCTTTATCCGTCATATCCTCGATCTCGAATAGGTTTCTACCGTCAAAGATCACAGGATCATTCATTAACGACTTCATTTTGTCAAAATCCGGATTTCTGAAGATACTCCATTCCGTGCAGATCACAAGAGCATCAGCATCCTTAAGTACTTCATACTCATTCGACCCGTAGTTGATCTGATCACCGATTAATCCTTGCACGTTGGACATTGCCTCTGGATCATACGCAAAAACATCTGCACCATCTTTCGTTAGCTTATCGATCATGTAAAGTGAAGGTGCTTCACGAATATCATCAGTATCCGGTTTAAAGGCCAATCCCCACATCGCGATCTTTTTTCCTTTCAGATCTCCTCGGAAGTAATTTTTTATCTTAGGATAAAGAACAGTTTTCTGTCCTTCATTAACTCTCATTACCGCCTCGAGGATCTCAAAATTGAAGTTGTTTTCCAATCCCGATTTTGCGAGTGCCTTCACATCCTTCGGAAAGCATGACCCTCCGTACCCTATTCCAGGAAAAAGGAACCTCTTTCCTATCCTTGAATCTGAACCGATCCCGATGCGAACCTTATCTACGTTCGCCCCTACGAGCTCGCAAAAATTAGCGATCTCATTCATGAAGGTGATCTTCGTAGCTAAGAATGAATTTGCAGCGTACTTTGTCAACTCTGCCGATCTTTCATCCATGAAAATGATCGGATTTCCTTGTCTCACAAACGGACGATACAAACTCTCCATCACCTTTTTGGCTCTCTCATCACTTGTTCCAATGACCACTCTGTCCGGCTTAAGAAAATCGTCAACAGCGAATCCTTCGCGTAAAAATTCAGGATTAGAAACTACTGAAAACTGAACCTTAGCGTTCTTCGCAATTGCCTCTTTCACAAGATCTGCTGTACCAACAGGAACAGTACTCTTATCAACAATTACTTTGTAATCATCGATCAATTCCCCTAATTCTTCAGCAACTCCCAAAATATATGAGAGATCCGCTGAGCCATCCTCTCCCGGAGGAGTTGGAAGTGCCAGGAAAATGATCTCAGCATCTTTTATTCCTTCTACCAATGAAGTAGTAAAACTTAATCTACCCCCTTCAATATTTCTTTCAAAAAGTGATTCAAGGTGTGGCTCATAAATTGGCACCTCGCCCTTCTTCATCTTTTCGACCTTCTGCTCGTCAATATCGATACAAACTACGTTGTTTCCAGTCTCTGCAAAACAAGTCCCGGTAACTAATCCAACATACCCCGTACCTACAACTGCGATTCTTTTCATTAGTTAGTGATAAAGTTTTTAACCGTAGCGCAAATGTGATCCAATTGATCCTGTTCCATTTCAGTATGGATCGGTAAAGAGATCACCCTTTCTGTCAACCAATCGGTCAATTCAAGAACTGTATCTGCACTTCCAAATGTTTCGAACATTTTTTGACGATGCGCAGGCACTGGATAGTAAATCATTGATGGAACATCATGTTCAGCAAGATACTGATGTAATTCGTCTCTATCTATACCATCAAGAATCAAGGTGTATTGGTGAAACACATGTGTCGAATACTTATCCCTCACAGGAACAGTAATTCCCTCGATCTTTGAAAAGAAATTGTCATAATGATCTGCTACAGATCTTCTGGCAGCAATATATCCATCCAATTCTCTCAATTTGATCCTCAGGATCGCTGCTTGAATACTATCCAAACGAGAATTACATCCTACAACATCGTGATAATATCTTTTTGACTGACCATGATTGGCAATCATTCGCATTTTTCCAGCAAGGTCATCGTCATTGGTGAAAATCGCGCCACCATCCCCGTAACATCCAAGATTTTTAGATGGGAAAAATGAAGTACAACCAATATGACCTATCGTCCCAGTTTTAGCTGAACGACCATTTTTGTAATTATAATCACTACCTATGGCTTGCGCATTATCTTCTACAACTGCCAATCCATGTTCATCTGCAATTTCCATGATCGCCTCCATGTTTGCCGCTTGACCATACAAGTGAACCGGAACAATCGCCTTCGTTTTTGAAGTGATTGCAGATCGTAAAGCATCAGGATCTATACAAAAAGTATCTCCCTCTACCTCTACAAAGACAGGTTTCAAACCAAGCAGTGCAATCACTTCTGTGGTTGCGATATATGTGAAAGATGGGGTTAACACCTCATCTCCGGGCCTCAATCCAAGTGCCATTAAAGCAATCTGTAATGCATCTGTACCATTCGCACAAGGAATGACGTGTTTGACATTCAGGTAATCCTCCATTTCCTTTTGAAATGAAATCACCTCCGGACCATTGATGAACTGTGCTTTTTCAATAACGCTCAGGATAGCTTCATCCACCGCGGGTTTGATCTTCTGATATTGTGTCATCAGATCGACCATCTGGATTTTTTTCATAGTCCGATTTATTATTAATACAAGGCGGTAAAGATAACGAAATGGTTTGATAAAAATTTTCTATTTGACACAATTATTGCCCTATAAAACTGAAGAAATTAAGAATGTAAGACCTCAATAAATCAAATGAACAATTCAAACCTTTTTCATTCGTTATCCTAAAAAAGCACCTATTTTTGAAACATGAAATTACTTCTGCTCTTCGGAATCGTTTTTCAGATCTATTTTTTAACTGCCCAACGGAATGTTGCTGATTCGGCGATTGGCACACCTTGGATTGGAGTACACTATGGAGGTAACTGGACTGCAGGTGATCTTGCAGATCGATATGGCTTTCTTAATCATGTGGGTGTGATTGCAGGATATAAAACAAAATCGAATTGGTTTTATGGGCTGGAATCTTCCTTCATCTTTGGTAACGATGTTAGAATGACAGGTCTATTCGATCACCTTGTCGATTCTCAGGGAAATATTACAGATGTCAATGGAGATATTGCTCTTGTGGTTGTTTACCCGAGGGGTATGAACCTGAATCTTGCAGCTGGTAAAGTTTTTCCTGTACTCGCCCCAAATAAGAATTCAGGGATATTCATTCACGGGGGTGTAGGTTACCTCAATCACAGACTAAGAGTAGAGACTCAAGATCAGGTCATCCCTCAATTGGAGCTTGATTATCGAAAAGGTTATGATCGCTTGACTACCGGAGTCAATTTTCATGAATTCATAGGATATTCGTTCATGGCAAACGGAGGGTATTTTAACTTTTTCGGCGGCTTCTATGCTTCCCAAGGATTAACTCAAAACAGAAGAACCGTATTCTTCGATCAACCTGATATCCCCGTCTCCACTGAAACTCGTATGGATATTCAATATGGATTCAAATTTGGTTGGTTCATTCCTTTCTACAAGAGACAGCCGAAAGATTTTTATTACAACTAATGATCTTCATCTACAATTTCGGTATCCTCCTATATGGATTAATTATTCGAATTGTTTCATTGGGTAATGAAAAAGCGAAGAATTGGGTTACAGGACGTAAAAACTGGCGTGAAGCCATTCAGTACGATCATAACAAAAGGCTGATCTGGTTCCATTGTGCATCATTAGGAGAATTTGATCAAGGCATACCGCTGATCAAGCTGATCAAAGAAAAACAGAAAGATGTCTCGATCGCTGTGAGCTTTTTCTCACCATCCGGGATGGAACATTACCAAAAAAGAAACGCTCCGATTGATTTCGCATTTTATTTGCCAGAGGATCGAAGTTCCAATATGAAAGATCTGTTTACAAAACTTCAACCTGAAGCTCTATTCCTGGTAAAATATGAATTCTGGCATCACTTAATTGAGACATCGTCAAAGTCGAATGTGCCCGTATATTCAATAAGCACCCTATTACGACCTCAACATCGCTTTTTTAAATGGTGGGGATCGATCTTTCGAAAAGACCTCTCCAAAATTGACTTTTTCTTTGTTCAAAACAAAGAGACGTCTATCCTTCTAAATTCCATAGGTTTAGACAATCATCTAATTGTAGGTGACACAAGAATAGACAAGGTGATTTCCAACCAAAAAAATGCATCAGAAGATCTCAGACTTAATGCCTTTTGCGCCGACAATGAAATTTTAATCCTTGGCAGCTCATGGCAATTTGAAGAAGAAATCCTTGCCAGAAGTCAATGGCATACGAGTGGTCAAAAAACCATTATAGCGCCCCATGACATCTCTCCAAATAACGTAAAAAGAATTCAGTCCTTATTCCCGGATTCTGAACGATATTCTGAAACCCCAAAAGGAAGCAAAATATTAATTCTTGACACAATCGGACATTTGTCTAATGCCTATCAATATGGGGGGGTTGCTTTTATTGGAGGAGGGTCTACAGGTAAACTCCACAATATTTTGGAACCTGCAGTTTTTGGTTTACCAGTTGTTTTTGGTCCAAAATACGATCGCTTCCCAGAAGCAAAAGCATTCATAGGAAGCAAAATTGGTTTTTCTATCAAGAGCCATCAAGAATTTGATGAAACACTGGATCAGATCAAAAGGAATCAAAAAGAAATTCTATCTGGGCTTGAAAATTATTTGAATGAGAATCAAGGTGCTTCAGAAAAGATTCATTCCAAGATCTACAGTTGATCTTTGGTCTCTTCGATAGATTCCAAAATTATTTGTGCTGCAGTCCTAATTTCATTTTCTGATATGTTTAAGGGTGGTGACAACCTAAAACTATATGGATGAGATAAAAACCAAAAGCTGATCAAACCTTTTTCCATACACTTTAGAACCACCTTGTTCACCCTTTCATCGGAAACCATATCAAAAGCGAACATCATACCTATTCGTCTCACAGAAATTATTTCATCCGACGCTCTCAACAATTGTTCGAGAAGCGCTCCCTTTTCTTCAACTTCTGAAAAATCAATTTCTTCCTTAAATACTTCTAGACAAGCGGCAGCACTTGCGCAAATAACAGGATGACCTCCAAATGTTGTAATGTGCCCCAGCATTGGATCGAATGTGAACTTATTCATATGATCCATACTCGAAACAAGCGCACCAATTGGCATTCCCCCGCCAAGAGCCTTCCCTAGCGTTAAAATATCCGGAAGAACCTCGAAGTGTTCAAAAGCGAACATTTTTCCTGTTCGCCCCATGCCACACTGAATTTCGTCAAAGATCAACATCGCTCCAGTTTCATAGCATTTTTCCCTTAGTGCGAGCATAAATTCCTTTGATGGAATCCTGACTCCTGCATCGCCTTGTACAGTTTCAATGATCACTCCTGCTGTTTTCTCTGAGATTTTCTCTAATCCTGAGATATCATTGAACTGCAAAAAATGTACATCGGGCAATAACGGTCGAAAAGCTTGCTTCTTTAACTCATTTCCAGAAACACTCATTGATCCATGAGTACTTCCATGGTAGGAGCCTCTAAAAGAAATCAGTTCAGTTCTTCCAGTCACCCTTTTCGCGAGTTTAAGCGCAGCTTCATTCGCCTCTGTACCGGAATTTACAGTGTATACAGAATTCAAGTTTTGAGGGAGAAAAGCAGTAAGCCTCTTTGCCAGATCCAATTGCGAATCCTGAATGAACTCCCCGTAAACCATTACATGCAAATGCTTGTCGATCTGTTTTTTAATCGCGTCTACGACAAGAGGATGGCGATGACCAATATTTGAAACAGATACACCTGAAATCATATCCATATAGGATTTCCCAGACTTATCATAAATATAAATCCCTTCCGCTCTGTCTACATCCAGAAGGAAGGGATATGGACTAGTTTGTCCCTGTATCGCTAGAAATTCGTTTTCTCTATCCGTCATTTACTCTTTTGGGGGTGGAGGTCCAGGTCTTCCAGGTCCACCCGGTCCACCATTTTGCTCCTGTCTTTTCTTGACTTCTTTAAGTAACTCCTGCTTAAATTTTCTCTCCAAACTTACAAGTTTGACCGATTTCTTGTATCCGATGACACCAGCTATTTTTTCACCGTATTCTTTTTTCAGCTTTAATTCGTCGGCATCTTTTTGTTGAATTGCCTCAACTTTCGTTTTCACTTCGGCCTCAGAGAGCGTTTCAAGATTAGTGTTCAAGTCCTTCGCCAACTCTCTTTTTTCCTTTCGGTTGTCTTTGATCTTTTTCTCCATTTCATTGTATACCGGCCAAAACTTCTCGGATTGTTCTGTCGACAGATCCAATTCTTTCGTGATATACGCGATCTTCATTTGCTGAATCTTCTCTTTTTTTGCTTTGCCATCCCCTTTTGGTTGTGCTAGTGTAGGTAAGGAAAATAGAATTACCCATAAAAAAACTAACTTCTTCATAATCATCTGTTTTAAAAAATACTAACTAATTCTTCATCTTCTTCGGTCGGTTCATCCTTTAAAAAGGTCATGATATCTTCATCTGAAAGACCTGAAAACATCTCATCCAATTCAACACTGAAATTTTGATCATTTCTCTCATTTACAACTCTGCCAATCGAATCTTTAACTGAAAAAACAACCAAAGCTGAAATTTCATCCTCCTCAAAATCATCAATATTTGTTTCGACATACTCTAAAATCTCCTCGTCTTCCAACGATGCAAAACTGATCGTTCCTTCATTGATCGAGTCATTTAATGACTTCGAACCAAAGATCCAGAATAATAAAACAAGCGCTGCGGCTGCAGATAAAACCACTGCAACCAGTGGAATCACCTTAGCAGATTTTTTGGGAACAGAATCCTGAGTTACTCTTGCAGCCAATGACTTGAAAAATGCTTCATCCGGAATGGCAATTTTCTTTGCTTTAAGATCGTCCAGTATATTTCGTTGTTCTTTCATTGCATTTAAGACTTAAGTTGTATTCAATGGTTTAATTGAGAAAGTAAAAATTCTTTGATTTTTTCACTGGCAATATGAAAATTTGCTTTTAAAGCCCCTTCTGATGTGCCTAGCAATTCAGAGATCTCGCTGTATTTGAGATCATCGAAATATTTTAATTGAAAAGTCTGAGCCTGTTTTTCAGGCAACATATCAATTGCCTCCAAAAGCAAATTGCTGATCTCTTCTGTATTCAACTGATCTGAAAAACCAGAGTGACCTGACCATTCAACAATAGGTGAATTTGAAACAAAATCTTTTTGCTTCTTTTCTTTTGATAAGATCGTTAGTGCTTCATTGTGTGCGATCCTATAGATCCAAGAAAACAAAGTGCATTCTTTGTTGAACTGATGTAAATTTCTCCAGATCTTAATGAAAGTATTTTGAATAGCGTCTTGTGCCAGATTTTCATCCCTCAAGATCCGAAAAACTTGTTGATAAATCTTTGGTCCATAATACACCGCTAAATCACTGAAAGCTTCTTCAGCAACAGGACCACCCTGAAGAATTCTATTGATTAAAAGATCATCTTCAGGTTTATTCATTTTCTATCAGGATTTACGTTGAATTACTTTTTTAGCTGCTTCAACAATATTCTCAGATTCAAGACCGTACTTCTTCATCAATTCATCAGGAGTACCGCTTTCTCCAAATTTGTCATTCACTCCTATATACTCTTGTGGAAGCGGGTTGTTTCTTGAAAGCAACTGAGCCACAGAATCTCCTAAACCTCCATTCAGCATGTGCTCTTCTGCTGTAACGACGCATCTTGTTTTTGCAACTGAATCTAAGACTGCATTTTCGTCAAAAGGTTTAATCGTGTGCATATTTATTACTTCAGCACTGATTCCCTGAGCTTCAAGTTCCTTTGCAGCCTCAATCGCTTTCCAAACTAAATGTCCGCACGCTACTATCGTAACATCAGTACCATTAATCAATTTATCAGCCTTACCAATGACAAATTTCGCATCCTCTTTCACGAATATTGGAACTGAAGGTCTACCGAATCTTAAATACACTGGACCAACATGCTCTGCAATAGCTATAGTAGCTTGCTTTGTCTGATTAAAGTCAGCAGGAACAATAACAGTCATATTTGGAAGCATCTTCATCATTCCAATATCTTCCAATATCTGATGTGTCGCCCCGTCTTCTCCAAGAGTTAACCCGGCATGCGAAGCACAAATTTTCACGTTCTTATTTGAGTAGGCAACAGATTGTCTAATTTGATCATAAACTCTTCCTGTGGAAAAATTTGCAAACGTCCCTGTGTAAGGAATTTTCCCACCCACAGCCATTCCAGCAGCCAATCCAATCATATTCGCTTCAGCAATTCCAACCTGAAAAAATCTTTCGGGATTTTCTTTTTGAAATGCATCCATTTTTAAAGATCCTGTCAGATCGGCACACAATGCCACTACCTGGTTATTCTTTTTACCAAGTTCTGATAGTCCCTCTCCAAATCCTGAACGCGTATCCTTTTTTCCTAAAACCTCGAATTCGATCATAGCTTATAAATTAACTGAAGTTGTTTTGTTTGAATAAATTCTAAAATTCTTTTCTATTGTATATGATGAAGAACGCAAATTCTTCTGACGATATACGATCCTATAGTTACCGGGCTGTAATTGCCAGCTACCAGTTAACGTGGTTGCATCAATGTTACATACCCATTCAGGCTTCCCAGTATCGCGAATAACAAATACTTGGGCATTGACAGAGTTACCAGCACGATAAGTTAAAAAACCGGGCGCCATTACGTCCACTGTTACCGTACTACTTTGAGTAACATCCACTGTCATGTATGTTCTAGGCAACGTAAGCACTTCAATATTATATTTACCTACGATATATTTATCGGTGGTATTCATCTTTTGCACATTCAAGGTAGCTGGATTTGATTCCTGCATTACTCTCGTATCGATCTGATAAGGCTTGGTTGCATTGATAAACCTTACCTTAATAAACCCTTGAGGACAATCAACCGGGATAATATTGTGAGTGTTCTTCTGAATGGTAATGTTCTTTTTTTCAACCTTCGGAAGTGTGTTTACTACGAGATCATATTTGTAATTCGGATCAATGATCAAGGTATCCGGATTGCCGTAACGATTGATTGTATGAACAAACGTGTAAAGCAAATTATTTGTCCCTGCTTCGTACAAGAACATGGTCACATCAGTCTCTTTCGGATTATGGTTGATATCATTCAAGTTGATCTGAACCGTCGTATTTCCCAGCGCTTTCGATATTACATTTTTCAACACATTTCGAAAAGCATCCTTCGTTTCAGCATCAGCATACGGACCAATACAATTGAATTTCTCAAGATAAGACAAGTCCATTCCGAGTCCAATAACGAACGGAGTAACCTTCACTCCTTTGTCCTTTAATTTTTTCGCGATTACACAAGGGTCGTTATCACATGCTTCGATTCCATCAGTGATGAGAATAATAATATTCTTCGAATTCTGATCAGGGAAGTCACCTGCAGCAGCTTCAAGAGATCTGGCAATTGGCGTCGTTCCTTTTGCCTGAATTGATTTTATGCGGTACTTAATTTTATCATGATTCCCTTGTCCGAAAGGAATTTCCAACTTCGTGTCATTACAATCCTGATACGTTGCTGTTATTGGGGATTGATGACCATATACTCTTAATGCAATTTCAAGATTTGGAATATCCTTGAGACTATCGACTGTTTGAGCAAGTAATTCTTTAGCTGCTTCTAATCTGGTTTGATCCTCCCAATGCGCATTCATACTATTGGAAGCATCAAGAATAAAAAGGATCCGTGTAAGTTGTTCCTGTCCGAAAGTAAATCCGGAAATGAATAACAACCATATTACCAGGATCTTCTTCATTAATAATCTCCTAAAGTTTCTTCCAATTGACCTAACGCCGACGCAAGTTGGTCTGGATTTGGAGCAACTCCGTGCCATTTATGAGTCCCCATCATGAAATCAACCCCTTGTCCCATTTCCGTTTTCATAATGATCACTTTTGGTTTATCATTCCCTACATTTCCCTTCGCCGCAGCCAGTGTTTCTTTCAAACTCTGCATGTTATGTCCATCCATGTTATAAACTTCCCATCCAAAAGCTTGCCATTTAAGCGAAAGGTCTCCCAAAGAGATCACATCCTCTACATCTCCATCAATCTGTCTTCCGTTATAATCAATGGTCGCGATCACATTGTCCACTTTGTGAGCTGCACCATACATTGCAGCCTCCCAGATCTGTCCTTCTTGTAATTCACCATCACCATGAAGACTGTAAACAATCGATTTATCTCCGTTCAACTTTTTAGTTTGAGCCGTTCCAATAGCATTTGAAAGCCCTTGTCCTAGTGAACCGGAAGCCATTCTCACACCTGGTAGTTTTTTATCCGTAGATGGATGTCCTTGTAATCTGCTTGACAACTTTCTAAATGTACCAAGTTCATTTACAGGAAAATACCCTGATCTTGCCAAGACACTGTACCAAACAGGTGAGATATGTCCGTTCGATAAATAAAATACATCTTCTCCCTTCCCTTCCATCGAAAATTTTGACGAATCATGGTTCATAACGTCAAAATACAGAACGGTTAAAAAATCAGCACAACCTAACGAGCCTCCTGGATGTCCGGAATTCACTCCAGCAACCATTCTAACAATATCTCTTCTTACCTGTGATGCTATTTTTTCTAACTGTTGATTTTCCATGCGGGATTTGAATTTTTGTTCTTGCAAAACTAACTTTAATTATTAATTTTAGTGGCCACGGAATTTGAGGTTTTATCCCCAAATGCAACTTTTTATAAACAAAAAAAGTCTTGTATTAAGATTCACTAAAAACACATGAAAAAACTACTTCTTTCTTCCTTATTTCTGATATCGGCATCTTTTGTGTTTAGTCAGAAAATCAATGAAAGAGTCTATTCTTCCTACTCAGAAGATGAACTCGCAACTATTATTTCAGAGCAGCCCGAAATGGTTAGTGTTTTGAATTACGCTGTCGATCATGCATGCTATATTACAAATGCACCGTCAGGAAAATCGACAGATGCTTTTGAAACGATCACCTGGAACTCAGAGGCAATCCCATCGTATGTTGATCTAAAGAAAAAAATTGAAAAGCAAAATCAGTATTTCCTGATTTCAGGAACGAATAAAATGCTTGTGATCAAGTCAGAATGGGTACTGAAGAATGAACTAGAAAATCAACAAAAATGAAAACATTAAAATTTCTCTCTCTACTTTTCACGTTTGTTGGATTAAGTGCAAATGCTCAAATGATCAACATGGGTGATGCTGGTTATCCTCAAAGCAACCCTGCTGATTGTAACACCTTTGGCGTAAGTTCAACCAACTTTCAAGATCAAGGAGGCGGTGGAAACTACACTCCTAACTTCAATGATACAATCGTTTTTTGTCCAGACCTTACAACCGGTACGAAAATGTCGATTACTATGGCAATCAATGCAGGATACACTTGGAACGTTGATGGCTCTGACTTTGTCTATGTGTATGACGGACCGAACACAAGTGCTCCGCTTCTAGGGGTTCATAATTCAGTTACAGACCCAACAGGCTTTACTCATCAGGCAACATGGGATAATCCTAGCGGTTGTTTGACAGTTGTTTTCATAACTGATGGAGCCAATGAAGGCACAGGTTGGCTAGGAAACGTGCAATGTGGCAATCAGTTTCAGCCTTTTGAGCCTCATCTCGAAGCTTATGTAAACGGTGTAGGACCCGATGTCATAAACCCAGCCGATACAGGTTATGTTGATATCTGTTTTGGAGATAGCATCATGTTCATTGCTAAACCGAATTTCCCATATTCTTTGGAAACAACGGGTTACGGTTATTCTCAAGATGTGAATTCGACAATCGATTTTGAATGGTACATCACAGACGGAAATACTTACCCGAACAACGATACGATCTGGTTCACTCCACCGGCAAGAGCTGGATATCTTGTTGACCTGAAAATGACTGATATTTTCCCACAAAATGAGAGAGTAAGATGTAAAGTCAGAGTTTCACAGCTTCCAATTTTTGCAGGAACAGGACCAATCGATCCAATCATTTGTTTAGGAGAACAAACCGAACTACTAGGTGGTGTAACTGCGACTGATACGGTAGGAGTTGCTGTACCTCCTGGCACTTTCAATTTAGGTGGAAATTTTGCTGGATTGACTTACTTGCCTGATGGTTCAGGTCAGCAATATCAGGCCCCAATTGTCATTGGAGGATTCCCTTCAGGTGCTGCAATTACTAATGCTCAGGATCTTAATCAGGTTTGTATCACCATGGAACACTCTTATTTAGGTGACTTGGAGATCTGGTTACAATGTCCATCTGGTCAGATTGTACCTCTAGTGAACTCTTATAGTCCGGGTAATATACCTGGGGGAACAAGTGGAGGGGGTACTTATCTTGGTCATCCTATCGATGATTCAGGAGGTGGTGGCCCTGGAGTAGGTTGGGAATATTGTTTCAGTTCTGTATTCAATACAATTGGTTCTATGACAGCTAACTTAGGAAATACCGTTCCAGTAACGTCACAACCTCCTCTCTCAGCTGGAAATTCAATTGATCCTTCGGATGTTTACGCACCGGAAACAACATTTGCCAATTTCAATGGATGTCCGGTTAACGGAACATGGACGATCTATGTTCAGGATAACTTAGGAATTGACGATGGTTATATTTTCGAATGGGGATTATATTTTGATGCCTCATTTTTCCCAGGAATGGGTAGCTACCAGAACTTTATTGTGAATGATTTCTGGAGCAATGATCCTACGATCATTTCAGGACAAGCAGATACAGCAATTGTAGTACAACCTAACGTATCGGGCAATTATTCATACACATTCAATGTAGTAGACAATTTTGGCTGTCCATATGATACAACTGTGACATTACTGGTACAACCATTACCTGAAATCTTTGGTGACACTACCGTTTGTGGCACTACATTCCAGGTTTCAGGAACTACTTCAGTAGCTGGTGGTGTTTGGACATCTCCGGATGCAGAGATTTCTTTCTCTAATGCGAACAGTGATAATCCATTGGTTACTACCTCAACTACAGGTCAGTATACAGTAACTTACACGGATACCGAATGTAATACGGCCGTCTCTTCGGATATTTTCTTCCCACCACCAGTTTCGGTGACTGTTCTGGATACGTCCGTTTGTATTGGAGCTCCTTTAACGATAACTGCCGGAACTCAAAATACGAGTACAATCACCTGGAGTAATGGTGCAACCGGCCAAAGTATTTCTGTCGCACCGACGGATCCAGTTCAAAACTACATCGTTACTGCGTCCAACTTGTGTTATACAATGAGTGACACAGCTACTGTTTCTACTTTCATTTGTGATATTGAGGCACCAAACGTAATGGTACTTTCATCACAAGCTGGAAACAATACATTCTTTGTACAATATCAGGGAATCGCTGAATTCCAGTGTAACATCATTAATCGATGGGGAAATCCAATCTATGAATACACTGATCCGGCGGAACATTGGGACGGTAAAACCATGAACGGTGATCTTGTTGATGAAGGAACATACTTCTATATTATCAAAGCCAAATTCGCAAGTGGTGAAGAAGTCACCAAACATGGATTTGTGCAGGTGATCTATTAAAAAAATTAAGCGGTTTTCGGACCGCTTTTTTTTGAATGTAATTTTATCAGGACCTATACGTTAATTTTGTAGCATGAAGGAGATCAAAAAAGTTGGAGTAAATGGTTTCGGAAGGATAGGCAGGTACTTTACGCGTCTCGCTATTCTTTCTGAAAAAATTGATGTAGCTGTAGTTAACGACATTACTGACATTAAAACATTAGCCCACCTTTTAAAATATGATTCCATTCATGGAATATTCCCAATTCAATTTTCGATTGAAGAAGATCATCTGGTATTTGAAAATGGAAAAAGAATTCGTTTCACTTGCCACAGGGATCCAGAATTGATCCCATGGGGAGAAGAAAAGGTAGAAACGGTGATTGAATCAACAGGATTATTCCTCACCAAACATCAAGCTGAGAAACATATCCATGGAGGAGCAAAAAAGGTAATCATATCCGCACCTGCTAAGGATGAAGATATTCCAACGGTTGTTTTAGGTGTAAATGAGCAGATTCTTGATAGTAATCCAACGATCATTTCAAATGCTTCTTGCACTACAAACAATGCTGCACCAATGGTAATGGTTATGGAAAAGATCTGTGAGATCGAAAGTGCATATATCACTACCATCCACAGCTTTACATCCGATCAAAGACTTCACGACGCCCCTCACAAAGACTTGAGAAGAGCTCGTGCTGCAACTCAATCAATCGTACCAACAACAACAGGTGCTGCGAAAGCTATTACCAAGATCTTTCCTGATCTGGAAAATAAAATTGGAGGATGCGGGGTTCGGGTACCAGTTCCCGATGGTTCATTCACAGATCTGACTATGGTGGTTAAAAATCCACCTACTGTAGAACAGATCAATATGGCTATGAAAGAGGCTTCAGAAACGTATTTAAAAGGAATTCTTGCCTACACTGAGGATCCAATCGTTTCAGTAGATGTATTGGGAAATCCTAACTCCTGCCTTTTCGATGCCGATCTTACAAGCGTGATCAATAACATGGTTAAAGTTGTCGGATGGTATGATAACGAATCAGGTTATTCCAACAGGCTGACTGAGTTAGTATTGAAGTTCTAAGGCTTCTTAAAAACCCAACTTTTCGGATACTTTTCATTGTTACTACCGGCCGCAGACATTGCTTCGTTTCTTGTTGAATAAGATGCGAGACTCACTAAATACATTCCTCCAACATTCCCAATCACTGTTGCTGAATAACCTTCACCCTCAAGCTTAGACTTAAAACGATTTGCATTCGCTTCCTCTCCAAAGGAACCAACGATCACATGAAAAGGCAAACTACTTTCTCCCGATTGCATTTTCTTAGGCATCGGCTTAGAAACCTTCTTTACCTCAGGTTTTGAAACAACTTCTTTCACCTCGTCCTCAACTATTTCCTCCTCTTCTTCCTGAATCAATACCTCTTCTTTAAATTCATTTTCGGTTTCAACTGATTCAACAGGATCATTTTCAGGCTCAGGCTCCACTACTTTTGCCTCAGTTTTAACAGATGGCTCAGATGACAAGAAGGGTAAATGAGATTTAACATCATTGTAAAAAATTGCAATGGTAGTTAGACCTCCAATAACGATCACAAAAAAGGTGATCATGGCATAAAACAAAGGACTCTTCCGTTTTTTGTCTTTTTGAGCTTTTTCGATTATGGGTTTTTTAGGAACCTCTGGCTTTATAGCATTGATCGGCGGAACATCCAGATCATCTTCCCATTGCTGTTTTTCAGTATAAACGGATTCAACTTCATCTTGAATCTCTTCTTTCTTTTCAGGCTCCTCCTCTTGTGTTGTTTCAACCTCCTCTGGTTGGCTATCAGCTGTCAGGACCTCCGTGTCTGATTGAACTTCTTCAATTTTCTCTTCCTCAATTTGGACCTCGATCTGTTCCTCAATTTTATCCGAAATTTCATTTGGAACTGAATTTTCAGAAATAGGTTGTTCAGCAACAACTTCACTCACCACTTCAGAAGTACCAATCCACTTTTCAAAGACGGTATCCCCAGACCCATCCTTTTTGAATGTTCCAAATTGATACATGTCGTAGGAATCACCAACATTCAATTTAGCTTCAATTTCTCTCACATATTTAGCAATAAGATTTCTCGCCTCGTTTTCTTCCCATCCTTCACGTTGAGCAATATAATTGACAAGAGTTCCATCATCATGTTTCAAAAAAGGCATGAACATTACTTCTCCAGTTTCCTTATTCGTTAATGTTAACGCGCCCAAACCGGGAATAATAATGGTATTCTGTTCTTTTAATATTTCGATCAAATACTTATCCATAGAAGATAATTTGAGTTTATATCAACCATTTAAAATAGTTCGTTGAATGCAAATGTGTCCTTTAATCGAACTCCTTTTTCTGTCATTTGAAGTGTACAACATTCATTTACGCTATCGTGCTCCAGGAACAAAACAAATTCCTCTTCAACGGCTCTAGTTAAAAACTTTGCTTTCTCCTCCAAAGTGATCAAAGGTCTTGTGTCATAACCCATCACATAAGGCAATGGAATATGCCCTGTGCTCGGCAAAAGGTCTGCCATGAACACGATAGTTCTCCCTTTGTATCTGATGTGCGGGATCATCATGCTATCGGTATGTCCATCCACAAATAATACATCCAGATTATTAAAAACATCTCGCGTAAAATCTCCTTCGCGATCAATAAATTTCAATTGACCACTTTCCTGGATCGGAAGGATATTTTCCGTTAAAAATGAAGCTTTTTCTCTTGGATTTGGATTGGTTGCCCACTCCCAGTGATTTTCATTGCTCCAGAAAGTTGCATTTTTAAATACCGGACGATACCCATCTTTTTGAGTATTCCATTCGATCGAACCTCCACAATGATCGAAATGCAAGTGAGTTAAAAACACATCCGTGATATCGTCCATCGAGAAACCTAGCTTATTGAGATTCCCTTTTAAAGAATCATTTCCGTGCATGTAATAATGAGAAAAAAACTTTTCGCTTTGTTTATCTCCGATTCCTGTATCGATCAGCATCAAACGGTCACCATCTTCAATCAAAAGTAATCTCATTGCCCATGAGCACATGTTGTTTTCATCTGCAGGATTTGTCTTTTGCCAGATCGTTTTCGGCACAACACCAAACATGGCTCCCCCATCCAATTTAAAATTTCCTGAGTTCAGCGGATAAACTTTCATACGTTTCCTTTTGTCGAGCGATTAATTTCTAGAAGAAAGGTACATGAATATGATCCCTGTCAACGACAATATCAATCCAAACAACTTTCCTCTTGTAAGTGATTCTTTAAAGATAAGAAATCCAACTATAGCTGAGAGAATAACGATTCCCACATTATTGATCGCCACAACTGTAGAATCTTCCCAGGGAAGAATGCTATATGAATGGATCAATAAATAGATCGAAAAATAATTGGGAATCCCTAACACTACTCCAGCAATGATATTCTTCCATTGAAATGATGCTTTCTTTCGAATGATCTGGGTAATCAGAATGAGACTTCCTATTATCCCGGCCATACCGAAGCCGAATGCAGAAAACAGAGACGTGGTCAACTGACCCAATTCAAATTTCTGAACATAGTTCAACAAAAAATCAAGTATTCCGCTTCCAATAAACAGAAGAATCAACATCCATCTGGCCGAATTTTCATTTTTCACTTCCTCTTTCGAGGAAGTCACCAGAACAACTCCCGTAAATGCCGCTAGAATTCCGGAAATTTTCATCCATCCAAAACTTTCTTTATACCACAGGATCATGATCAACATGGTCATGGCCATACTCATTTTAACAGCAGTAGATGTGATCGCCACACCATTCCTCTGGGAACTGATGCCCATCACAATGAACAATGAGATAAACAGGAAAGCACATAGTACGGCATAAGCTATCCAGCTTCCTGATCCGTAAGATGCAGGAGTCCATTGATCTCCATAGAGTATGATTCCGCAGGAAAAAGCCGTGAAATAATTAAATACAATTGCCTGAAAAGTATCTATCCCAAACTTTGGAAAAAGTTTAAATATGATAAAGATCACACTCGATGATAGTATGGCGAAAAGAAGAGTGATCATGCTTTATAAATAAATACTTGATCCTTACCAAAGGAAAAACTATGCTGTGGAATGCCCTTCACAATTGGAGCTTCTAATCCTTTTGATAATTCACTATTTCCAACAAGTACTCTAATTTCATCATAAAGACCCGAATCAATAAATTGCTGAAGAGTAGCTCTGCCACCTTCAACGAATACTGATTGAATATTCTGATCCCATAACCTACCCAAAATTGACAATATGGAAAGGTCCTCTGTTTTTAAATACTTCACATTTCCAATTTTCCCTTCTTTCATTCGATTCAAAACAATGCTCTCTGCATCTTTTGAGAAGACCTTGTGTTCTAATGAAACTTCACAGTTTGGATCAATAATTACACGAACTGGATTTTTCCCGGAAATCGCCCTTACCGTTAATTCAGGGTCATCATTTAAAATGGTTTTTTTTCCAACTAATATAGCCTGCTCCTCAGCTCTCCATTTGTGCACGAGTACTTTTGTTTCTGGCGATGTGATCCAGAATATACCTTTCTCACCATTTGACCTGTCCTGGTCTATAAAACCATTTTTTGTCTGCGCCCATTTTAAAATAACATAAGGCCTTTTTTTCTCATGAAAAGTAAAGAATCTCTTGTTTAGCTCTCTGGCTTCTTTTTCAAGAATACCGGTTTCAACGTTGATACCATTCTTTTTTAGATGATCAATTCCCTTACCCGCAACTTCCGAATACGTATCCAAAGTAGCTATGATCACTTCTTTTACTTTATGATGAACCAACAGATCAGAACACGGTGGTGTTTTTCCATGATGGGCACATGGCTCAAGACTAACAAAAACTGTACTTTGCGGTAGAAGAGTCTTATCCGACACACTTTCTATTGCATTGACTTCGGCATGTGGCCCTCCAAATTCTTTATGGTACCCTTCTCCGATGATCTTACCAGCGTGAACGATCACACAACCCACCATAGGATTTGGCGCAACTGATCCATTTCCCATCAATGCGAGATCCAGGCATCGTTGCATAAAACTGATCTTTTCCTTTTCGGTTAATCCCATTTCTACTTTCAAATGTACACAGAACCATTCTATTGCCTTGATGAATTCTATCTAAAATTCTATTTTAGCAACCATGACGAAGATGACCAACGCCGAAAAAGCAAAACACCTGTTCAGTCTCCCTGTAATTGTGGCTGCTTTGGGCTATTTTGTGGA